>JANLVQ010000324.1:0-11146 GCA_031364085.1 Chitinophagaceae bacterium | reverse complement strand
AATGCAACATACTTGGGTGCTAATAAATGGAAGTTTACCATAACAGGTGGTTTAAGAACTTTCTTTAATATGACCAACCCTTCAGAAAAAATTATAAGAATAGCCATTCTTTTCAGAAATGCAACTGGCTCACAAGTTTTAAGAAACTCTGATGGTGGAGATATGTATGTACCAGTTTATGATACTGATTTATATACTCGCATTGATAATCCTTTAAGAAAGCCAACTTACATATTAGGTACAGAAACCATAACAAAAAATGTAAATGATAATGTTGCCATTACTGCTAAAGCAAGTGCATCATCTACCATGAAGTTATATTTCAATGGAACTTTGCTTTCAACAACTGCAAGCGTTACAACAGTATCAGCAAATCCAACAATTACAGCTGTAGGTTCTCAAATAATTGTTTCAGAAGCTAATAATGGCGTATCTACATCTTACGATACAGTTCGTTTTTATGTTGCAAGCCCTGTAACCATTGCACCATTACCATCTGGTGTAACAGAAGGAATAAATTATGAAACAGATCCAACAGTTGCTACACTTGTTTTGTATGCACCTAATAAAACGAATATAACAGTTATTGGAGATTTTAATAATTGGACAGAATTATCTAATTATCAAATGAACAAAACTGCTGATGGTAAATACTTTTGGATCAAATTAACTGGTTTAACTTCAGGTGCTGAATATGCTTATCAATATGTTATTGATGGAGCTTTAAAAGTTGCAGATTATAATTGCGAAAAAGTGTTAGACCCCTGGAACGATCAATATATTTCAGCAACAACTTATCCTAACTTAAAAGCTTTTCCTGTAAACAAAACAACGGGTATAGTTAGTATTTTACAAACCAATAAACCAGTTTTCAATTGGCAATATCCGATTACAAGACCAAATAAAAAGAACTTGGTTATTTATGAATTGTTATTGAGAGATTTTTTAACTAATCACGATTTTAAAACACTTAAAGATTCAATCAATTATTTAGCAAAACTTGGTGTTAATACTATTGAATTAATGCCCATTACAGAGTTTGAAGGAAATGAAAGCTGGGGATACAATCCTGCATACTTTTTTGCCCCTGATAAATATTATGGAACAGAAACAGCAGTAAAGTTATTTATTGATGAATGCCATAAAAATGGAATAGCAGTTGTGTTGGATATGGTATTGAATCACTCTTTTGGAAGTAACCCAATGGTTCAAATGTATTGGGATGCAGCGAATAGCCGACCAGCATCAAACAGTCCTTGGTTTAATGCAGCAGCAACACATCCATTTAATGTTGGATATGATTTTAATCACGAAACTCAAGCTACAAAAGATTTTGTTGATAGAGTAATGACACATTGGTTAACTAAATATAAAGTGGATGGTTTTAGATGGGATTTATCTAAGGGTTTTACACAAACAAATAGCGGTTCTGATGTAAATCTTTGGAGTAATTATGATGGCAGTAGAATTGCAATTTGGAAAAGAATTTACGATAAAATGCAAACCATTAGCACCAATTCATATTGCATTTTAGAACATTTTGCAACTAATTCTGAAGAAACAGAATTATCTAATTATGGCATGTTACTTTGGGGTAATGCTAACCATCAATTTAATCAGGCAAGTATGGGTTACACTACTGATACTGATTTTGGAAACTCTTTAAGCACTTCTCGTGGTTGGAGTAATGCACATTTAATAGGTTATGCCGAAAGCCATGATGAAGAAAGATTAAATTATAAAAATATTAATTTTGGTAATATTAATGGAGGATACAATATAAAAGATACGAATACTGCAATTAAACGTCAAGAATTGGTGGCAGCTTTTGTGGGTGGAATGCCTGGCCCTAAAATGATTTGGCAAATGGGAGAATTGGGTTACGATTATTCTATTAATTACTGTACAAATGGAACCATCAATACAACTTGTAGATTAGATAACAAACCAGTGAAGTGGAATTACTTTCAAAATGCCAATAGAAAAAATTTATATAATGTTTATTCCAAAATATTTGCATTAAGAAACTTTCCAACTTACTCATCTGCCTTCATTGTAAATTCAGTAACGGCTTCTTTATCATCGTCTATTAAACAAATTCATTTTGGAGATGCTAATCTAAAAGTAGTAATTGTAGGAAATTTTGGAGTATCTGCAACCGGCACTTCTGTAACTTTTCCAAATACAGGTACTTGGTACGATTATTTAAATAATACTACATTAAATGTAACTAGTACTTCTCAAGGAATGTTTTTAGGTGCAGGAGATTATTTTATTTATACTGATAAAAATGCCAATGCAGTTATATTAAATTCTGGCGAAAATCCAACACCTATAAATCCAGCACGTATTACAGATTTAAAGTTATCGGTTGGTCCAAATCCCATAAAATCAACTGCAACAATTAATTACGATTTACCAACAAGTGGTGTAGTAAATTTAAGAATGTTAGATATTAATGGAAAAACGATTTCAAATTTATTCTCAGGTTTTAAATCAAAAGGAAAACAACAATATCAATTAAATACATCAAATCTTGAAATGGGAAGAGTGTTAAACGGATTGTATTTAATTCAACTTGAAATAAATGGAAACAAACAAACATCTAAAGTTATAATTGCTAATTAGTGCAACTTTCAACTACAGATTTTTGTCTTAGTAAAAAGGTCTTTAAATTAATGAACGTTAATTTTTTTTTAAATTAAATGTGGAGATATTAAATAACAATAAATAAACAAAACCATGAATCTGAAACGACTGTTAATCGTCATTTTGATGCCTTTGGTTGTGCTACAAGCCAATGCACAAGACAAAGTGGTTACTGGTAAAGTAACCAATGCTTCAGGTGCACCAATTGCTGGTGCAACAATAAAAATAAAAGGAGGAAAATCAATTGGCTCAACAAGTGCTGATGGAAGCTTTTCTGTTAAAGCACCTACCAATTCTACAATTGAAATAGTTTCTGTAGGTTATAGTTCTGGGCAAATGCAAGTGCCTGCAAGTGGCTTAATGAATTTTTTATTACAACCAACAACCGAAAGTTTAGATGAAGTTGTAGTTATTGGTTATGGCACTGCAAAAAAGAAAGATCTAACAGGGTCAATAGCTGTTGTTTCTGCTAAAGACTTTGTTAAAGGTCAATTTACCACACCAGAACAATTAATTTCTGGTAAAGTTGCTGGGGTTTCTATAACACCTAATGGTGGTGCTCCAGGTAGTGGATCAACCATTCGTATTAGAGGTGGTGCTTCTTTAAATGCAAGTAACGATCCATTAATAGTTATTGATGGAGTTCCAGTTGATCCTAATGGAATTTCTGGTTCTGCAAATGCTTTAAGTTTAATTAACCCTAACGATATTGAAAGTTTCAACGTATTAAAAGATGCTTCTGCTGCTGCAATTTATGGATCAAGAGCATCTAATGGGGTTATCATCATTACCACAAAAAGAGGAGTTGGTGGAAAAGCGAAATTTAATTTTTCATCTATGACGAGTGTATATACACCCTCAGGAAAAATTGATGTTCTTTCTGCTGCTCAATTTAGAAATTTTGTAAATGCAAATGGTAAACCTTCAGATATTGCGTTAATGGGAACAGCCAATACAGATTGGCAAAATGAAATTTACAGAACCTCTATTGGTTCTGATAATAACTTGAGTATGAGTGGTGCAATTTTCGGAAAAGTGCCATTTAGAGCAAGTTTAGGCCATTTAAATCAACAAGGTATTTTACGTGGAGGTAGTTTGCAAAGAACAAGTGCTGCAATTGTAGTAAGTCCTAAATTTTTTAATAATCATTTAAAAGTTGATTTTAATATTAAAGGTGCTGTTACAGAAAATCAATTTGCTGATGAAGGTGCAATTGGTGCAGCTGTTGGTTTCGATCCTACAAAACCTGTTCAAAGTGGTAACAATCGTTTTGGTAGACATTGGGAATGGTTAGATCCTCAGTCTACAACTGGTTTAAAATCTCTTGCTCCAATTAATCCTGTTGGTTTATTACATCAAAGAGATGATAGAAGCCATGTAGAAAGAAGTATAGGTAATGTACAATTCGATTATAAATTTCATTTCTTACCAGAATTAAGAGCAGTTTTAAATTTAGGATATGATATTTCTAAAGGTGGTGGAACTGTAGTAATTAACGATAGTGCTGCTCAGAGTTATAAAAGATTTAAAGATGTGAATAATAAATTCCATGGTGGTGTTAACAATGCTTATCGTCAAACCAATCAAAATACTTTGATGGATTTTTATTTCAATTACGCTAAAAATACTTCGTTTGGTAATATTGATTTAACTGCTGGTTATTCTTATCAAGCATTTAAAACAACCAACTTTAATTTCAGCGATAATACTTTTAATGGAACAAAAGTTAACAGCCCAGTATTTCCTTTTGATATTCCTGAAAACAGATTAATTGGTTTTTATAGCCGTTTACAATATTCTTATAAAGGCAAGTATTTATTAACTGCTACAGTGAGAAGAGATGGTTCATCTCGTTTTTCACAAGATAACAGATGGGGTACTTTTCCATCAGTTGCAGTGGGTTGGAGAATTAAAGACGAATTCTTTAAAAACACAAAAGCTATTAACGATTTAAAACTTCGTTTTGGTTATGGTGTTACTGGTAATCAAGATGGAATTCCTTTATACCTATATCAACCAACTTATAACTTAGGTTCTAATCAAAGTCAATATCAATTTGGAAATACTTTCTATAACATTTATGCACCTGCAGGATATAATAGTGCTTTACGTTGGGAGCAAACAGAAATGTTAAATGCAGGTATCGACTTTGCATTATTTAATAATAGAGTAACTGGTACAGTTGAATATTATGAAAGAAAAACCAAAGATTTATTGAATGCAGCAAATCAACCAGCAGGTTCAAATTTTACAAATATTATTATTGCAAACGTTGGTAATTTAATTAATAAAGGGGTTGAGTTAACTTTAAATCTTGCTATGGTTTCTAAAAAAGATTTCACTTGGGATTTAGGATTTAACATCAACTACAATAAAAATGAAATTACTAATTTAACCCTATCACCAGATCCAACTTATGTAGGTAATACATTTGGAGGATTTTCTGGCGGAACTGGTCAAACAATTTTAATTAATGCTCTTGGACATCCACGTGGTGCTTTCTATACTTACAAACAAATCTATGATGAGAAAACAGGTAAACCAATTGATGGTTTATTTGAAGATATCAATAGAGATGGTACAATTAATTCAAGTGATTTATACAAATACAAACAAGTAGATCCTGTAGTGTTCATGGGCATCAATTCTAACTTTACCTATAAAAAATGGAATGGTGGTTTTGTAATGAGAGCTAATGTAGGTAACTACCTATATAATAATGTAAGAAGTGGTTCTGGTACTGTTAGAAATATTATCAATCCAATTGGTGTCTTAAGAAATGGTTCTACAGAAGTTTTAGAATCTAATTTATCTGGTAATGGCGAAAAATATTACTTAAGCGATTATTGGGTACAAAATGCTTCATTCTTAAGAATGGATAATATTAATATTGGATACAATGTTGGTAAAGTATTTAATAATAAAGCTAACTTACGTTTAAGTGCAAATGTTCAAAACGTATTTGTAATTACTAAATACAGAGGATTAGATCCAGAAATTAGTGGTGGTATAGATAATAACTTATATGTACGTCCAAGAGTATTTGTTTTCGGAATTGGTTTAGATTTTTAATTTAAACATCAACTAAAAAATTATAATATGAAAAGATATATTTTAAAAACAGCAGCACTTGCATTTATCGTGGCTAGCAGTTTTAATTCTTGTACAAAGAAATTAGACTTGCAACCAACTAACGATGTTACTGCTGCCATTGCTTATTCAACACCATTAGGTTATAAGCAAAACCTAGGTAAGGTTTATGGTGCATTTGCATTAACAGGCAATTATGGTCCAGGTTCTGGCGATATTGCTGGTATTGATGCAGGTACTTCAGATTTCTTTCGTTTATTCTGGAAAGCTCAAGAATTAAGTACAGATGAAGCTGTAGTTGCTTGGGGCGATCCAGGTATTCAAGATTTTCATTTAATGAATTGGAGTCCAACTAACCCAATGTTACAAGGATTATATTACAGAAGTTTGTATCAAATTAGTGTAGCCAACGAATTTTTACGTCAGTCAACTGACGATAAAGTGGCTAGCAGAGGAATTACTGGAGTAGATGCTGCAAACATTAAACAATATGCTTTAGAAGCTCGTTTTATTAGAGCTTATCAATATTGGGTGTTGATGGATTTATTCGGTAATCCTCCATTTACAACTGAAGCAGATGTTGTAGGTGTTACCATTCCAAAACAAACCACAAGAACAGATTTATTTAATTATATTGAATCTGATTTAAAAGCAATTGAAACTCCAATGATTGCTGCTAAAACCAATGAATATGGTAGAGCAGATAAAGCTGCTTGTCAAGCTTTATTAGCAAGATTATATTTAAACGCAAAAGTATATACTGGTACTGCACGTTACAATGATGCCATTGTTTATGCTAAAAAAGTAATTGATGCAGGATATACTCCAATAAGCAATTACACACAATTAATGCTAGCAGATAACCACACCAACACTAGTGAAAATATTTTTACTATAAATTTCGATGGACTAAAAACTCAAAATTGGGGTGGTACAACTTTCTTAACCCATGCTTCAATTGGTGGTTCAATGAATGCTGCAGATTATGGCGTTGATGGAGGTTGGTATGGTATAAGAACCACCAAATCAATTGTTGATTTGTATGGAGATTTAGGCACCAATCAAGATAAAAGAGCCATGTTCTATAATAATGGTCAAAATAAAGAAATTAATGACTTAACTAACTTCAATGATGGATTTGCTGTTACTAGATTTAGAAATAAAACTAAAGCTGGTGCCACAGGAGCAAGTTTAACTTGGGTAGATATTGATATGCCAATTTTTAGAATTGCTGAAATGTATTTAATATATGCAGAAGGTGTAACAAGAGGAGGAACAACTGGAGATATTGCTACTGCAACTGGTTTTATTAATATTTTACGTACTCGTGCTTATGGAAATGTTACAGGTAATATTGCACCTGTACAATTAACAACTAATTTTATTATCGATGAAAGAGCTAAAGAATTGATGTGGGAAGGATTTAGAAGAACTGATTTAATTCGTTACGACAAATTTACTGAAGGTACTTATTTATGGCCTTGGAAAGGAGGAGCTAAAGATGGTACAAGTGTATCAGCCTTTAGAAAATTATATCCTATTCCATCTTCAGATTTAACTAGCAATACTAATCTAAAACAAAACACAGGATACTAATCCGAAACTATAAAAAATTAGAATATGAAAAAAATAACTAAATTACTTTTTCTTACAGCCCTTGTTAGCATTGGCTTAGGATCTTGTAAGAAAGATGAAAATCAAATTTATTTTCAATCTTCAACTGCACCAGTGCTTACTTCAACAAAAACTGCTGTTGTGTTGGATATTGCTAATAAGGATAATCCTGCATTCACACTAGCTTGGACAAATCCAAACTATTCTTTTACAACCGGATTAAGTTCACAGGATGTTAACTATACCATTCAAATAGATAAATCAGGTGGAAGTTTTGCAAGTGCAGATTTACAAGAATTTGCTATTTCAAAAGACTTAAATAAAACCTTTACAGTAAAAGAGTTTAATACTTTAGTTGCAAAAATGAACATTCCAGAAAATGTTGCAACACCTGTAATTGTAAGAGTTAAAGCATTTTTAGGAACAAATTCAGCAGTTGTATATTCAAATACATTGAACATAACTGTTACTGGTTATTTAGATGTTGTATATCCGGTACCAGCAAACTTATTCATAGTAGGTAGTGCTACTCCAGGTGGTTGGAATAATCCAGTGCCTATTCCATCTCAGCAATTAACAAAAGTTGGTTCAACTAAATTTACTATCACCTTAACGCTTAATGCAGGTCAATCTTATTTATTACTTCCTGTAAACGGAGATTGGAGTGCTAAATATGGTTGTATGGGTGGTAACAATTCTAATAATCCAAATGGAGATGATTTTAGACCAAGTGGTGGCGATATTTTAGCACCAAATGTTACAAAAGCATATACCATAACTTTTGAATTTAAAACAGGAAAATTTACTGTAATATAAATTAATCATCACAATTAATACAACAGCAATATGAAATATTTATCAAAAATTGCATTACTCTTTGTAATTGTCAGCACAACCATGTTAGCATGTACTAAAGAAAATGCATTACCAACTTATACCATAGGAAGTGCTCCTACACTAACTAGTTCAAAATCTATAGTTGCCTCTACAACTGCAGATTCAAATCTTGTAGCAGTTACTTTTTCTTGGACTAATCCATTATATGCTACAGATGCTACACAAAATAAATACACTTTAGAAATTGATTCTACTGGAAGAAGTTTTGCAAAATCTGTTAAAACAACCATTATTGGTTCTTTAAGTAAATCTTTTACAGGCAAAGAATTAAATGGCATTTTATTAGGTTTTGGTTTCAACTTTAATGTAGCTTATGATATAGATGTTCGTTTAACATCATCATACAATAACAATAATGATATTAAAGTATCTAATACAATTAAAATTAAAGCAACACCATATTTAATTCCTCCAAAGGTGGCAGCACCAACAAGTGGAAAATTATTTTTAGTGGGTGGTGCAACAAATGGTGGTTGGAATAATCCAGTACCAGTGCCAACACAAGAATTTGCAAAATTAGATCCTTTAACTTTTGTTGGAGTGTTTGATTTGGCTGCTAATAACGAGTATTTAATTTTACCAGTTAATGGAGATTGGAGTCAAAAATATGCAACACCAAACAACACTGTTGCTGGTATTGCAAATGGTGGAGATTTTCAATACTACACAAGTGGTGGAGAAAATTTTAAATCGCCAGCAACTGCAGGTAAATACTTAATTACAATGGATTTTCAAAGAGGTAAGTTTACTGTAGTGCCATTTACTGGTCCTAATTTACCTTCTAATTTATTTATAGTAGGTAGTGCAACACCAGGTAGTTGGAATAATCCTGTACCTGTGCCATCTCAACAATTTACAAGATTAAATTCTTGTCAATTTGAAATTGCATCTTTAGCAATCACTCCAAGTCAAGAATATTTATTATTACCTGTTAATGGAGATTGGAGTAATAAATATTCTGTAGCTAATAAAACACTGCCAGGCTTAGCTGCTGGAGGAACTTTTGGTTACAATTTGGGTGATAATTTCCCTGGCCCAACAGTTGCAGGTAATTATAAAATTGAAGTAAATTTTGCAACTGCTAAATTCAAAACAACCAAGCTTTAATATATATTGTTTTATAATTAATGCCTCACTTTTGTGGGGCATTTTTGTTTTTACAACTACCAACTACAATTCATTTATTTTTACATCAATTAGTTTATTATGATTTACTCCATGACAGGTTATGGTAGAGCTGAACAAACCATTGATGATAAAATTTATATTATAGAATTAAAGTCGTTGAATGGCAAACAATTCGATTTGCGAATGATGTCGCCATCTATTTTAAAGCAATATGAAATTGATATCAGAAATCTTATTAATGCTGAATTAGAAAGAGGAAGTGTGGAGTGTTTTATCAATATAAAAACTAATGGATCATCGAAACCAATTGTATTAAACACAGAATTGTTAAAAGCATATTACAATAGTGTAAGTGAAGTTGCAACTGAATTAAATACATCAACCGATAATTTGTTAGCAGCTATTTTAAAACTGCCTGATGTGGTAACTAATAACACAGAAAGCTTAACAGATGATGAATGGTTGCAATTGCAAAATTTATTTAAAACTGCACTTGCTAATTTAAATCAGCATCGTTTAAATGAAGGAGCATCTATTGAAAAAGATTTATTATTAAGACTAGATGAAATTGAAAAACTAGAAGATCAAATAAAAATTATAGAACCACAACGTAGAGAAAAAATACGAGAAGGGTTTATAAAAGTTTTAGAAGAAAATGTAGGTAAAGAAAATTATGATGCCAATCGTTTAGAACAAGAATTGATTTACTACATTGAAAAAATTGATATCAGTGAAGAACAAGTAAGGCTAAAAAATCATATTCAATATTTTAAAGAACTATTAAAAGGTTCAGAAAAAAGTAAAGGCAAAAAACTTTCATTTGTACTTCAAGAATTTGGGAGAGAAATTAATACAACAGGTTCAAAAGCTAATCATGCCGAAATACAAAAACTAGTAGTACAAATGAAAGATGAGTTAGAAAAAATGAAAGAACAAATATTAAATGTGTTGTAATCTGACCAACATCATCTTTATTTATTGTTGAAATTTATTTACTCTAATGTATTGCTAGTAATTTTGCATTCTATTTAAACATTACAAAATATTTTATGGAATACAGAATTGAAAAAGATACCATGGGAGAGGTTAAAGTTCCTGCTCATGTATATTGGGGTGCACAAACTCAACGCAGTATTGATAACTTTAAAATAGCACAAGACATCAACAAAATGCCAAAAGAAATTATTAAGGCATTTGCTATTTTAAAACATGCAGCTGCAATTACAAATTGTGAATTAGGAGTTCTTTCAGAAGAAAAGAAAAATGCTATTGCAACAGTTTGTAACGAAATTTTAAAAGGAGATTTAGACGAACAATTTCCTTTAGTAGTTTGGCAAACTGGTAGTGGCACACAAAGCAATATGAATGTGAATGAAGTAGTAGCATACAGAGCTCATGTCATCAATGGAGGTTCATTAACAGATAAAGAAAAATTTTTGCATCCAAACGATGATGTCAATAAATCTCAAAGCAGTAACGATACTTTTCCAACAGCAATGCATATTGCTGCATATAAAATTTTAGTTGAACAAACCATACCAGGAATTGAAAAGCTTAGAAACACTCTTGCAGCAAAAAGCAAAGAGTTTATGCATGTAGTAAAAATTGGTAGAACACATTTTATGGATGCTACTCCACTAACAGTTGGGCAAGAATTTAGTGGTTATGTATCTCAACTCAATCATGGTTTAAAAGCAATAAAAAACACATTGGCTCATTTAAGTGAATTGGCTTTAGGTGGCACTGCTGTTGGCACAGGAATTAATAC
>JANLVQ010000321.1:0-3360 GCA_031364085.1 Chitinophagaceae bacterium | reverse complement strand
GAAATTGGTGGAACTGTTGGTGATATTGAAAGTTTACCTTTTATTGAAACTGTTCGTCAGATTCAATGGCAACTGCCAGATGAGGATGTTGTAGTAATTCATTTAACACTAATTCCTTATTTAAAAGCTGCAAAAGAATTAAAAACAAAACCAACACAACATAGTGTAAAAATGTTGAGTGAAACAGGTGTACATCCTGATATTATAGTTTGTAGAACTGAAGAAATATTAGGTAACGAAATAAAAAATAAAATTGCATTATTCTGTAATGTAAAACCAGAAGCAGTTATTGAGGCAATAGATGCCAATACTATTTATGAGGTGCCATTATTAATGTTACGAGAAAGGTTAGATGTGATTTGCATGAAGAAATTAGGCATTTCAGTTTTTCCTGAACCTGATTTAGAATATTGGAAATCTTTTTTAGATAAACTTAAATATCCTAAAACAAAAGTTACTATTGGCTTAATTGGTAAATATGTTGAGTTACAAGATGCTTATAAAAGTATTTTAGAAAGCTTTATTCATGCAGGTGCTATAAATGAGGCTAAAGTTCAAGTTGTGAATATTCACAGTGAATTTATTAATGAACAAAATGTTGAAGAAAAATTAAAAGGATTAGATGGATTGCTTGTTGCTCCAGGGTTTGGACTAAGAGGAATTGATGGAAAAATAATTGCAGTGAAATATGCAAGAGAAAAAAAATTACCATTTTTTGGTATTTGTTTAGGCATGCAAATGGCAGTTATTGAATTTGCAAGAAATGTTTTGGGCATTAAAGATGCACATAGTGTAGAAATGGATGCAGAAACTAAAAACCCAGTGATTAGTTTAATGGAAGAACAGAAAAAAATAAAGATGATGGGTGGTACCATGCGTTTGGGAGCTTACCCATGTGAATTAAAAGAAAAATCTTTAGCACATCAAATTTATGGAACATCAGAAATTACTGAAAGGCATCGTCATCGTTATGAATTTAATAATGATTATTTAGAACAATTTGAGGCTGCTGGTATGATAGGTAGTGGAACAAACTCAAACTCTGGTTTAGTAGAAATAATGGAATTGCCTAATCATCCATTTTTTATTGGGGTACAGTTTCACCCCGAATTAAAAAGTTCTGTACAAAAACCAGCTCCTTTATTTGTAAGTTTTATTGCTGCCGCTAAAAAATATAACGAGCAATAATTACATACAAATCCAATAACCTAAAAGCTGACAAAAAACACCAAGTGCAAAGCCACTATATATTTCAAGGTTAATATGGTTACTCACAAATAATCTTGCAGAAGCAATAACACCACAAAGTATAACTGAAATACTAATTGCTATGCCTAAGTTAGTTTCGTAATAAAAAGAAAATAAAAGTATAGCCATTGTTGCACTTCCTGCAGCAATGGTGTGTAAACTAATTTTTATAAAATTGTTGATGATAACTCCAATAATAGTAGTCCAAAAAATACCAAAATAAAAAAACTTCAACACTTCTGGTTGGTCGGTCATGTTTTTACTTAAATAATACATCCACCAATAAAAAAACATGGTAATAAAGTAAGGAATGATTCGCTCCTTTTGTGTTCTCAAAAAAATACTATCACTCATTTTTAAACGCCACATTAAAAACACTGCAAATGCAGGAAAGAAAGCCGTCATCCAAAACACTCCAAAAATTTTCATCTTCAATTTCCAATCTGTAATATTTGCAAACTCGTAAGGAAATTGAAATACCAGAAATAGAAAAATATATGTAGGTATAAATAATGGATGAAAAATATATGAAACTATTTTTGATGGAATAACTACCCATAAAGATGGCTGTTCCTCTTGATTATTTTTTTCAAAATCCAACATAATGAAATTTCAACTATTGAAATGCAAATATGCTTGTAAATTTTATGCTATCCATAAAACCTCAATCCAATAACTTTGTTCTTCTCAAAAAACAAGTTTATGAATCAAAATTTTGTTGAAAGAATTGGTAAAGAACTATCCGAAATTGAAGCAGCTGGTTTATTTAAAAAAGAAAGAATTATTACTAGTGAACAAGGTCCTGAAATTGTAGTGAACGGCAAAAAGGTTTTAAACTTTTGTGCCAATAATTATTTGGGTTTATCCTCTCACCCAAAAGTGATAGAAGCTGCACACAAAGCAATAGATACACATGGTTATGGCATGAGCAGTGTTCGTTTTATTTGTGGTACACAAGATATTCATAAAGAACTTGAAAAAAAGATTGCTAATTTTTTAGGAACAGAAGATACTATTTTATACGCAGCTGCATTTGATGCTAATGGTGGCGTTTTTGAACCTTTGTTTAATGAAGAAGATGCCATAATTAGCGATGCTTTAAATCATGCTTCTATCATTGATGGTGTTCGTTTATGCAAAGCACAACGTTTTAGATACGAGCACAATAATATGCAAGACTTAGAAGATAAATTAAAAGAAACTGCAAATTGTAGAAGTAGAATTATTGTTACTGATGGAAGTTTTAGTATGGATGGAACTATTGCTCAATTGGATAAAATTTGTGATTTAGCCGACAAGTATAAAGCTATTGTTATGATTGACGAATGCCATAGCAGTGGCTTTTTAGGCAAAACTGGAAGAGGCACACATGAATATAGAAATGTAATGGGAAGAATAGATATTATTACTGGAACTTTAGGTAAAGCACTTGGTGGTGCAAGTGGTGGTTTTACAAGTGGAAGAAAAGAAATTATTGAAATGCTTCGTCAACGCAGCAGACCCTATTTATTCTCAAACACTGTAGCACCAAGCATTGTAGGTGCAAGCATTGCAGTGTTAGATATGCTAACTGCTGCAACAACTTTAAGAGATAAACTAGAATTCAATACAAAATATTTTAGAAAAGAAATGACTGCTGCTGGATTCGATATCAAACCTGGCGATCATCCTATAGTACCCATTATGTTATATGATGCAGTAGTTGCACAAACTTTTGCTGCAAAACTTTTAGATGAAGGTATTTATGTAATAGGATTTTTCTTCCCTGTTGTTGCAAAAGGTTTAGCAAGAATTAGAGTACAACTTAGTGCTGCACACGAGCAAGAACATTTAGATAAAGCCATTGCTGCCTTTACTAAAGTGGGCAAAGAATTAGGTGTATTGAAATAATCAATAATTATTAATTATTGATTATAACCTTTTGTATTAAGTTAGTTGATTCATTAATTACCCGAACAATATAAGTTCCTGTTGAAATAATTTTATTTAAAGTAATAGTATAATTGTTAGGGCTACCATTATGTTTTACAGATTGTTTTTCAATAACAGCACCTAATGAATTGATAATTTGTACATCATAAATTCCAGCATTCAATTCTTTT
This sequence comes from Chitinophagaceae bacterium, assembly GCA_031364085.1. Taxonomy (GTDB): domain Bacteria; phylum Bacteroidota; class Bacteroidia; order Chitinophagales; family Chitinophagaceae; genus CAIVPM01. The sequence goes on along the minus strand of JANLVQ010000321.1, from coordinate 10 downwards.
AAATTAATAT
>JANLVQ010000269.1:0-1618 GCA_031364085.1 Chitinophagaceae bacterium | reverse complement strand
GATGAACAGCGTTATCAACCCGCTAAACTCATCATTACTAAAAATAAATAATTAATGGTGAATGGGAAATGGGGAGTAGGAAATAATCTTAAATCATCACTCATTAAATATTAAATAACCAAGGGTCTTATTAGGGAAATATAAAAAAATGCCTGCAATTGCAGGCATTTTTTTGTTAGATTGAATTGTTTAAAAATTAGTTATAATTAACTGTTACGTTAAAAGGAGTAGCAGTTGTGTAACTACCAGCAGCTTGGTTAGCACCTACATTAATAGTAGCACCTACACTGAAAGATTGCGTTCCAGGAGCACCCACTGATAATGCACCAGCTGTTAAACCAATACTTGCTGTAAAGTTGTTTACATTCATGCTATTTGCACCAGAAGATAATACTGTGTTACCACTAGGTAAAGTAATATCATAAGTGTAAGCACTTTGTCCAGATACTGTAAATGCAGCAGCACTTACTGTTCCTGCTACTACAGGTAATGTTACACCACCAGTAGCTGTTCTTGTTCCAGCAGCAGCTAATATAACTGTACCACCAGTACTAGTAACTGCAATGTTACCAAAGTTCATGTCAACATTTTTTGCGATGCTGATAGGTGTTACAATTGTTGCTGAAGCTGATGCAGTTGCTGTAGATTGAGCATTTGCAGTTGAGATGGTAGCTGCTATTACTATAATAGACGCTACGATTTTTTTGATTTGTTTCATGTTTTTTTTTGTTTAGTTGTTTAAAGAGAATGTAAAAATCAAACTAATACTACACCTACACAATCCCTTGAATTAGGGGGTAGCCATGAAATGCTTATGAATAAAGGGTTATAGAAATATATCAGATAGCTAAATAAACAAAAAAGCCTCGAAAATTAATTCGAGGCTTATAAAAAATCAAAAATAATTTACTTATTTGTGTTAAGACTAAACATCAATCGAGCAAAATAATAAGCTCCATTAAAGCCCATTTGTTGTACACGTCTGCTATAAACAAATCTTCCAGAACTCATGTTTCCACTATGCTTATGTTTATCTTGATAAATGTCAAAAAGATTATTAGCTCCAATGGTGGCTGATAAATTTGTATTAATCTGATAAGACAATGAAAGATCTGTTACAGTTTTTGCTGCAAAATCTTGGTCTAAAGTTTCTCGAACTCCTGTAAAAGCATTAACAGGAAATGCACCAGGATTTGCAGGATTGATTGAAGGATCTAAATAAGTCACTTGTCCAAATCGCACGAATCTTAACATAGTACTTAATTTTTTAACCTTATACTCAATAGTTAAACTTGCTTTATTTCTTGGGTTGGCTACTTCAATTCTACTTTGATCTTCTCTGTTAAAATAATTTCCTAACTGACCACTATTCACTAATATGTCAGAAGCGTAAACAATTGCCTTACCATTTCCGTCTTTTTTTACAGTATTCTTAATATGTGTAACTGCAAATGTTGTAGTTAATATTTGGCCCTCATTCAAAACTTTCTTATAAGAGAATACGCCTTCTATGCCTGTTGCTCTTGTATCAATAGCATTAGTAAACACATTTGCAGTATTTGCACCTGCAGCACTTAATTGTGCTTGTAATGCAACATTACTACCCCCTGTAAAATTG
>JANLVQ010000253.1:0-12355 GCA_031364085.1 Chitinophagaceae bacterium | reverse complement strand
TAAACAAAAAAGCATCTTCATTTTTTTGTTTTAACTGCTCAATTTTTTGAAATACTTGTTTAGGCTTCAGCTTCAAATTGGTTTCAAAAAAATCTTGATGATGTTTATCTGGTTTTGTTAAACTAAATTCAATTATAATATTCGGACTATCATTTATATTTTCAAAAATTATTTCTTGTACATAATTTTGATGAGTTGAAGAAATGTTAAATTCTAACTCAAGATGTTTTTCTCCATTCAATTCTAAACAATATTTTGAATGTAATGTATGTTGCGTTTGATTGATTAAATAAATTTGTAAAGCCTCTACAATTTCATCATCAAATTCATCTAATTCAAATTTTGGAACAGCTGCAATCCAAACTCCTTTTTCGGTTGTGAAAGTTACTTTAGAAGATGTAGTTTCTTGCTTAATATTTTTATCTAAAAAAAATGTTTTAGGCTTTGGCTGTAAATTTTTATCTTTTGTAAATCGAAGAAAATACGGAAAATCAATTTGATCCATGTAAGCTGGGAACTTTACACCTCTTACTTCTATCATTACCATTTTATCACCAATAATATCAATAACATGGCCTTCTTCATTTGAATGTAAAACTATAATCTCGTCTCCTATTTGGTATTTCATTTCTTAAAAGATCTCCATAAAAAAATTAAAAGTCACTATAACTATATTCAGGAATTATACTTTTTTAATTTTTATTATTTTTTGCTTTACTATTTTTTCAATTTTCTTTTTGGGTTCTTTCTTTTTTGCATATGCATCATCAAAAAAACAATCCATTCCTCTCCTATTGCCACAGCTTCCTTTTTCCTTTATAGCAATTGAGTTTCTACCAAACGCAAAATCAATAACACAGGGATCTCCACCAACTGAATATACTGCATGTGTACTATCGGTTAATTTCATTTCACCTTTTAGTTCACCTATACAAGTACCATTATTTTTTTCTGTATGCAAAAAGAATAAATATTCTTGCTTGGTTCTTCCATCTCTTATAGAAATAAAATTTCTTTTATCTTCAACATAATTGCCAGAATATTTATTATTTGTTGCAAAAGTGTCGATTGGGTTTATAAGTACTGTAGTCAATTCACTTCTTTCATTACTTTCTTTAACCACCGGTATAAAACTTCTGTTCACAAAAGCCCATCCTACTTTACTGTATTTAAATTCTTTTTCATTATTTGTTTTTTCTTTACTAACAAAAAATGTAGGCTCTCTATTAATACTTAAATTATAGCTGTATTTGTCGTCTTTAACAACAGTGTATAATTTTTTAGAAGCTAAGTAATTATTTTTTATATCGAGTGCTACAACAAAAACAGAGGGTAGCTTATTTCGAACTGAAACTAACAATAAATATATCTCGTTGTTTTTTTGAATTCTCCCCAATGCATGAAATGCATACTTTTTTTCACCTTCGGCAAGATTGTTAACAATAGAATCGGGAATGAATTGATTTAAGTGTCGGGGATGAATTTTTATAGAATCGGCTAATGCAATAATTTCATTATCTAAAGCAGTGAAGTTTTTTTCGAGTAAAGGAAATGCAGCAACAAATTCATTTGGCTTTATTGGTTCATCGATACTTAAATCAGTTTGTTTATCGGCACAACTAATTAAAAATATTAAGCTGAAGTATGCTACAATTTTTTTCATGTTCAATATTATGAAAATATTTAAACTACTATTTTTTTCCAGAAGTTTTAGCTTTCATATCCTGTAGTTTTTTTTGAGATTCCATCATTTGCTCATAACGTTCTTGCCACTTACTTTTAGTTTTAGCTTTTGGATTTTTTCTTTTCTCCTGAATTTTTGCCAATATTTTATCGTGATCTAATATGAATTTTTGAATTACAAATTGAAGAATTAATGTAATTAAATTAGATACAGTATAATACCAGGTTAAAGCTGCTGGCAAATTATTAAATACAAAGAATAATATAAATGGAAAGATATAGGGCATGTATTTCAATGCAGGATTATCTTGCGTTGGTGTACTAGCCATACTATAAATTGAAATGAAAAAACTAGTAAGCACGGCAGTTAAAGTAAATAAACTGATATGACTCACACCAATAAATGAAGTTTTCCATGTAACAATAGCATCAAAAACAGATAAATCGTTACTCCATAAAAATGCTTGCCCTCTTAAATCAATATTGGTATTAAAGAAACTATATAAGGCAAAGAAAATTGGAATTTGTAGTAAAGCTGGTAAACAGCCACCTAAAGGATTTACACCTGCTTCTCTAAACAATTTCATTTGCTCCATAGCAAAACCTTTTTGATCGCTGCCCATTTTCTTTTTTAGTTCGTCTAACTCCGGTCTTAAAACCTTCATTTTAGCACCACTTACATAACTACCATACATTAATGGAGCAGTAATTAAACGAATAAAAATTGTTAATACAAAAATTGCCCAACCATAACTCGACATGAAGCTTGTTATCAAATCGAAGATGGGCATAATAATAAACTTATTAATAGGCCTAACAAATGCATATAAATCTCTACCTAGATTTACAATTTTTTGCATTTCCGGTGCACTTTGTGCTTTTAAAATATTAAAGTCATTGGGTCCATAATACAATTGCATTGGAATAGTTGCATTAACACCACTAACATTCATAATAAAGTTTGCATCAATTTTTGCTAACTCAGTTGCAGTATCAATTGTGCTTCTTTGCCATTGAACTCGTCCATTTGTAAAATTATTTTTTGCAACAAGGGTAGTATTAAAAAATTGTTGAACCACAGCAAACCAATTTGTAGGTTTTTCAAACTGATGTTCTGTTTTTGAACTAATATAATCAAACTCACCTGCCTCATAAAAACAAAGATTACTCATTTGTTGGCGTTCATAACTTGCACTTTTTTCGTGCTGTGTTGTGGTACTTTTCCAAATAAAATTGAGTTGGTTGTTAGTTAAAAGAGTAGGAATATTTTGTAAACCAATATTCCAATCAATCATGTATTTATTGGGGTAAATGGTAAATGCATGCACAACAGAATTATTTGTTGAATCTTTAATTGTATAAGAAATAGTTTGACTTCCATCTACCGTTGTTGTGATATTTCCACCAGAAAATAATAAATCGTCTGTATTTGCAGCTTTATTATTACTAATATTTATGTTATAACCTAATTGATCTTTATCTGCTCCAAGTTTAACTAGGCTGCCATCGAAAGATTTATAATTTTTTAGTGTTACAGATTTTATTCTACCTCCTTTATTAGTAAAAACAACCTTCACCACATTATTTTCGAGAGTTTTTAACTCTTCTTTAGCTGTTATAACAATATTTTGCTTGTGTTCTGCAATTTCATTTTTACCTTTTTGAACCGAAATGTTATTACTTACTGAGTCTACAATTACTGTTTTACCAATATTTAATGAAGCAATTGAGTCTTTGTGATGTTTTTCATATGCCTGTAAAGCAGCAGCTTGCCTATTTGCATTCCAGAAATAAGCAAAAAATAAAACAGCTAACAAAACAAATCCAATTACCGTATTTTTATCCAACTTCATACCTATAAATTAAGTCGGCAAAGGTAGGGGACGAAAAATTTTTAGCTGAATTTTTAATTTGGCACAAAAAATTATGGTTTTGTAAATCATTCTTTTACATTTTAAAATAAGCTAACTAATACTACAAAATTGAGTTTCAGTTTTTTAGCTAAAATCAGTTCCTCACTTTTTATTCACAACTTTTTTAGTGAACTTTTAAAAAACACAGAAAACCTCTATGTTCGCAGATACGATAAAGGCTAGTATATGAGATTGAAAAGTTTAGAAATAAAAGGATTTAAAAGTTTTGCCGATAAAACCTATTTAAGTTTCGATGAGGGAATAACTGGAATAATAGGACCCAATGGCTGTGGCAAAAGCAATATAATAGATAGTATTAGATGGGTAATTGGCGAGCAAAAAATATCGCATTTAAGAAGCGAAAACCAAGGAGCATTAGTTTTTAATGGTTCAAGAACAAGAAGTGCTTCTGGTTTAGCAGAAGTAAGTTTAACTTTTGAAAACACCCGTAATCTTTTACCTACAGAATTTAGTACAGTAACTGTAACTAGAAAGTTTTATAAAAATGGCGAAAGTGAATACAGATTAAATGATGTTCAATGTAGATTAAAAGATATTCATAACCTCTTTTTAGATACTGGTGTAAGTACAGATAGCTATGCTATTATTGAATTAGGAATGGTTGATGATATTATAAGAGATAAAGAAAATAGCAGAAGAAGAATGCTTGAACAAGCTGCTGGAATTACTATTTACAAAACACGAAAAAAAGAAGCAAAAAATAAGCTTGATGCTACTGAACAGGATTTATCGAGAATTGAAGATTTACTATTTGAAATTAATAACCAATTAAAAACGGTAGAAGGACAAGCTAAGAAAGCCGAGAAGTATTATGAGATAAAAAAAGAATATAAAGAGATAGCCATTGAATTAGCAAAAGCAAGTTTACAAGGTTTTAATTTAACATACAAAACACTAACCGATCAACAAGAAGTTGAAACGAATAAAAAAATTCAATTAGAAGCAGAAATTGCAACAGATGAAGCTGCAATAGAAAAAGAAAAAGTAAGTTTTATCGAAAAAGAAAAAGAGTTGCAAAACTTACAACATAATTTTAATGATTTAGTTCAAAATTTAAGAACTAAAGAAAATGAAAAAAATCTTGCATCACAAAAACTGCAATATTTAAAAGAGAAAGAAGCTAGTTTAAAAGATTTTTTAGCCACTGCCGATAGCCAACTTAAAGGCATTAAAGATTCCATTGCATTCAGCACTCAACAATTAACAGATGAGGATACTAAACTAAAAGAATTTCAAGAAGCTGCTGATGCTACCAAATTACAAACAGAAGAAACAAAGAAAATTTTAGATGATAAGAAGATAAATGTTGAAAAAAGTCGTAGTCAACATCAGCAAATTTTAAGAGTTCAATTTGATGCCGAAAAGAAAGTTGCTGTTGCAGATATCTTCATTCAAAATATTCAACGTTCTACCCAACAATTAGTTGATGAAAATGCACAAAGAGAGCAACAATTACAACAACTTAATGTTGAATTAGTAGAAAAAGAAAATAGCTTATCTACCAAAAAAATAGATTTAGAACAATTACAATCTCATCATCAACAAACTAAAGAACAAATTTTAGAAACTCAAGCTGCACTTGAAATTTTACGTGCAGAACTTGCAGAAGAAAATAGAAAATTTGACGCTAAGAAAAATGAGAGAGATTTATTAAAAAGTATGGTTGATAGAATGGAAGGTTATCCAGAGAGTGTAAAGTTTTTACACAACAATACTGGCTGGAACCACACAGCACCAATACTTTCAGATATTATATATGTAAAGCCAGAATATAGAGCTGCAGTTGAAAATGTTTTAGAACCTTATCTAAATTATTATGTAGTAAATAATTTGCAAGAAGGTTTACAAGCTGTACATTTATTAGACAATAACAAAAAAGGCAAAGCCAATTTTTTCATTTTAGATGCTGTTGCTAAACATTTTTCAAATCAAAATAACCATCAACCAAACCATACTATTAAGGCTTTAGATGTAATTGAAATTGATGAAAAATATGCAGTGCTTGCACAACACTTATTAAGTAATGTTTTTATAGCCGAAAATGAAGATGCTTTACAAAATAGTAATGGTGCTATTGTTCTTGAAAAAACCGGTAAATATGTTAAAGGAAAATATACTTTAACGGGTGGTAGCGTTGGTTTGTTTGAAGGTAAAAAAATTGGTAGAGCTAAAAATTTAGAAAAACTCTCAGAAGAAATTAATACTCAAGAAGCAGTTGTTAATTTGCTCAAATCCAATATTCAAAGCAAACACAACGAAGTAATAAGTTTTAACGAGCAATTAAAAGAAAATGTAATTAAGCAAACAGAACAAGAAATTAATGTGCTAACCAATCAAACTTTTGCTTTAAAAAATAAGATCGAAAATTTACAACTTTCACAAACAAATGTTTTAAATAAAATTAAAGAATTAAATGAAAAATTAGCTTTGGAGCAAAGTTCAATTACAACTACTAGAGAAGAATTAGAAAAATTAAATCTTCAACTTGCAGCGTCAGCACAAAATGCAACAACTATTGAACAGGAATTTGTAACAACTGAACAAGAATATAATTCAGCATCTTATCTTTTTAACCAAAAAAATATTGAGTTTACTAAACAGCAAAGCAAAATTAGTTCTATAAAAATGGAATTAAATTTCAAAGAAGAACAACTTAAAAACTTAAACCATCAAATAGAATTAAACACCACACAATTATCCGAATCGATAGCTACAATTGAAGAAAGCAATAAAATTTTAGAAACTGGTGCTGCTTTATTAATTACTTTAATGAAGAGTAAAGAAGAAGAAGAAAAAAAGTTGAACGAGGCCGATCAATTTTATTATAACCAAAGAAATGCACTACAAGAAAAAGAAAGTGCCATTAGATTAAAAATTAAAAGCAAGGATTTAATTGATCAATTGTTGAGTGAAATAAAAGATAAAGTCAACGATTTAAAACTTCAACTTGCAGGTTCAAAAGAAAGATTACAAGTTGAATTTAGAATAAATATTGATGATATCATTAATGAAGAAAGAAGAACAGAAAGTAGTTTAGATGAACTTCAGGCTAGTAGTGATAGAATGAAAAAGCGTTTGGAAAATATGGGTGAAATAAATCCTACTGCTATAGAAGCTTTTCAAGAAATGAAGAAACGCTATGAGTTTATCTTAGAACAAAAAAATGATTTAGTAAGTGCAAAAGATAGTTTAATGCAAACTATACAAGAAGTTGAGGCAACGGCTAACCAACAGTTTTTAGAAACATTTAATAAAGTAAGAGAAAACTTCCAAAAAGTATTTAAAGCATTATTTACTGAAGAAGATACTGCTGATATGATTTTGGAGAATCCAGATAATCTTGCAGAAACTGGAATTGATATTATTGCAAAACCAAAAGGTAAACGACCTTCATCAATTACTCAATTAAGTGGTGGAGAAAAAACATTAACTGCTACAGCTTTATTATTTGCTATCTATTTGATAAAGCCAGCACCATTTTGTATTTTAGATGAAGTTGATGCTCCCTTAGATGATGCTAATGTGGGTAAATTCACTCAAATGATTAAACAGTTTAGTGAAAATTCACAATTCATAATTGTAACCCATAATAAACAAACAATGGGTGAAGTTGATGTGATTTATGGTGTAACTATGCAAGAACCTGGAGTGAGCAAATTGGTTCCTGTTGACTTTAGAAGTTTGAATTAATATCAACTAATATTTTACGAAAATTGGTTGTTACAATTGTTATTACCTTTTCTTTCTTTTACAAAAAAAATGCTACAGATTAACTGTAGCATTTGAAATTAATATTTCTATTCGCTTAACGATAGGCTATTAAACGAGAATTAGAAACATTTGTAATTGAGTTTGTCCAATACACTTTAAAATGAGTAGCACAATCATTAGTGCCAACTGGGCTTCCTTGAGCATTTAATCCAAATACAACTTGAACAGTTTGATTACCTACTGTATGAGCAACTAAGCCAGATGTTGGTCTCCAAACTTTACAAAAAGTATTAGCTTTTATTGAACTAGTATAAACAGTTTGATAACTATGTCCAAATCTTGTTGTACCCCATGCTGCAGTATTAATTTTTCCTTTTATAGTAGTATCACCAGAAACTTCGAAATTGTACTTATTTGGGTTTAATGAAAAGGTGGTTGTTTTATTTTTTGCAACATTCCAAACTGCAGTTTTAGAACCTGAACTATCAGTAAATGTAGCTTCAATTCCAATTGAACCAGTTCTAATTCTGTGACGAAGCATTGAAATTTGATTAATACTTAATCTAAACAAATTTCCACCATTTACATTTGTATTTAATCTTTCACCATTGATAGTTACAGAACGGTTTCTACAAATATCTTCAACTTTAAAGTTGGTAAACTTAATTCTTAAAGTTGCACCTTGTTCAATCCATTTAGTGGCATAAAGTAAGTCTACAGTAATAGTTCCTGTTCTTTTTCTACAGCCATGAACAGTACCATTAAATGTAAATACCATTCTATTGGCAACATTTCCCGGGTTTGAAGTATCTACATCAGGAGGTAACATAGGTGATGTTCCTAAAAAAACATTACCAGGGCCACAAAATCGGGCACTTGAAGATAATGTTGAAGAAATATCATCATCGGCACTTTCTGATTCTCCCTGAAACATTTCATCGTCATCAGATTGAACTGAAGCCTGAACTTCATCGGTTACCAAAACATCTGAAGTAACTTTTTTACAAGCTATTGATAATAAAGAAAAACAGCAAACAATAATGAGGGCTGTTTTAAAATTGAACGTTTTCATAAATAAATTTTGAATGAGTAATTTTTTTGTCAATTCTCTGACTTTTGATTAGGAAAAAAGTTTAATACAAGAAATTTTTTCAAAATTAATCAAAACTAAGTTACCTCTATTCTTTTATATTTGCAACCTTTAGGGGAATTAGCTCAGTTGGTAGAGCGTTTGCATGGCATGCAAGAGGTCAGCGGTTCGAGACCGCTATTCTCCACTAAAAATTAAAAACATCCGTTTTAAAGTCTCTTGAATAATACTATCAATACTTCTGAATTCTAAAACTGGCATTCAAAAGTATATTTTATATGAAATACGAAAAAGAAGTTTCTAGAAGAAGAACATTTGCAATTATTTCTCACCCCGATGCAGGCAAAACAACACTTACCGAAAAATTATTATTATTTGGTGGTGCTATACAAACTGCAGGTGCAGTAAAAAGTAACAAAATAAAAAAACATGCCACAAGCGACTTCATGGAAATTGAACGTCAGAGAGGTATTAGTGTTGCCACAAGTGTAATGACTTTTGAATATAAAGATTGTTTGATAAATCTTTTAGATACTCCAGGCCATAAAGATTTTGCAGAAGATACTTACAGAACTTTAACTGCTGTAGACAGTGTAATATTAGTTATAGATAGTGTAAATGGAGTAGAAGATCAAACAAGAAGATTGATGGAAGTATGCAGAATGAGAGACACCCCTATAATTATTTTTGTAAATAAAATGGATCGTGATGGCAAAAACAGATTTGATCTTTTAGAGGAAATTGAAAAAGAATTGAATTTGAGCTTACACCCCTTGACATGGCCAATTAATAGTGGTAAAGACTTTAAGGGCGTATATAATATTCATACCAAAAATTTGGTACTATTTGGAGCACATACAAAAGCTGAAAATGCAGAAGATGTTGTAGAAATTAATAACATCAATTCAAACATTTTAGAAACAAAAATTGGTGAAAGAGATGCTAATTTATTAAGAGAAGATGTTGAGCTTATTGAAGCTGTTAATGGAGATTTAAATATTGAAGATTATTTAAAAGGGAAAATAGCTCCAGTATTTTTTGGTAGTGCTGTAAATAATTTTGGGGTAAGAGAAATGCTTGAAACGTTTGTAAATATTGCTCCCCGACCACAATCAAGGCCAACATCTACAAGGGAAGTAAAAGTAAATGAAGATAAGTTCAGTGGTTTTATTTTTAAAATTCATGCCAATTTAGATCCTAAACATAGAGATAGAATTGGCTTTATGAGGGTTTGTAGTGGCAAGTTTGAAAGAAACAAATACTACCATCATGTTAGATTGGATAAGGACATTCGATTTAGCAACCCCTATTCTTTTTTAGCTAGAAGTAAAGACATTATTGAGGATGCTTATCCTGGTGATGTTGTAGGTTTGTTTGATACAGGCAATTTTAAAATTGGTGATACTTTAACAGAAGGCGAAAATTTTTATTTTACTGGCATTCCAACTTTTTCTCCAGAAATTTTTAAAGAGTTGGTGAATAAAGACCCCATGAAAACTAAGCAACTTGAAAAAGGTATTGCTCAGTTAACAGATGAAGGAGTTGCACAGTTATTTACACAGTTTGGAGGCAATAAAAAAATTATTGGTTGTGTAGGTGAATTGCAATTCGAAGTAATACAGTACAGGCTTTTGCAAGAATATGGAGCTGCTTGTGAATTTAGAACACTTCCATTTTATAAAGCATGTTGGTTAACATCAAGTGATGAAAACAAATTACTCGATTTTCTTCGATTTAAACAACAAAATAGTGCTGAAGATAAAGATGGTAATCCTGTTTATTTAGCACAAAGTGAATGGTTCTTAAAAACAGAAATTACAAATAACCCCGATATTACTTTTCATTTTACTAGTGAAATTCATAAATAATAAATTACATTGAATCAGCAAGAAAAAATAAAAAATTATTATAATGCTACCCAATTTGATTATAGTTTTATTTGGAACTGGCGTTTAAAAACAACTCCATCATTACACTTTGGTTATTATGATGAAAAAGCTACTAAACATGAACAAGCTATTTTTAGAGCAAATGAAGTTTTGGCTGATTGGGCAAATGTTATAGAAGGAACAAGAGTTCTTGATGCTGGTTGTGGCCTTGGCAATACCAGTTTATGGTTAGCACAAATTAAAAAAGCAAAAGTTACTGGAATTACTTTAGTACAAAAGCAAGTAGATACTGCTTACAAATTAGCTAAAAAGCAAAACATTTCTGGTGCTAATTTTTTAGTAGCTGATTATTTAGAAACGCCATTTGAAGACAATAGTTTCGATGTAGTTTGGGCATGTGAAGCTTTATGCCACGCACCAAATAAATTGTTATTTTATCTAGAAGTCTATAGAATTTTAAAACCAGGTGGTAGATTAGTTATTGCAGAAAATTTAAGACCAACAAGACCCTTGAGTGAGGAAAAAGAAAAATTTCTTCATGAAATTTTTGATGCATGGGCAATACCCGATTTAGATACTTTAGAAGAACATCAAAACCACAGTTTAAAAGCTGGATTTAAAAATTTTCAATATAAAGATGTTACAAAAAATGTTTGGGTGTCGTATAAAAACTTAAGAAAAATTGTAAAGCAATTAAAGCCATTGGCTAATGTTTTAAACACTTTAAGTCTTGTTCCAAAAATCAGATACAATAATTATATACAAAGTGGCCGACAAGCAGATGCAATTGAACAAGGTATTTTTACTTATGCTCATCTATTGATGGAAAAACCTTAATTAAAAATTATTCTTCCACATCATACTTTCAATAGGCTTATTAGGTTGACCACTATATTTTGCATTAGCTTTTTGATTATACTTTACTTCTATTTCTCCCTCAACAGGAAAATAAATCAATTGTCCTATTGGCATTCCTTTATAAATACGTACAGGTTTTTTTACAGAAATTTCCAAAGTCCAATTACCACAAAAACCTACATCACCTTTACCGGCAGTTGCATGTATATCAATGCCCAAACGACCTGTTGAAGATTTACCTTCTAAGAAAGGTACATGAGCATGTGTTTCTGTGTACTCTAAAGTCACTCCTAAATAAAAGTCATGAGGCATTAATAAAAATCCTTCATCAGGTATTTCAAAGCTCTCAATTTTATTGTGTTTCTTGGCATCTAATTCATCATCAATATACTTAGCTAATGTGCTACCTAAATGCACATCGTAACTATTACTACCAAGATCATTACGATTGTATGGTTCAATTTTAATAGTGCCTTTTTCTATTTCTTCTAATATTCTTGAATCGGTTAAAATCATTTTATCAATTTTAAAACTTTAATAAATTTCAATTGCAAATAAAAATCATAATTGTTAAAAGTAAATTCTCAAATTTGCTCTATGCCTTTGTTTTATCAACAACATATCAACCAAAATACTAGATTAGCCATTTGGAAGATTGAAGAAACAGAAGAATTCTTCTCTGCAACTATTCCTATTAATAAAAATATCACTCACCCTCATAAAAAATTACAACACTATGCAGGAAGATATTTGTTAAGATATTTATTCCCAGATTTTCCTTATGAAGAAATTTTGATAGCTGATACTAACAAACCTTATTTAGAAAATGAGGCGTATCATTTTTCTATTTCACATTGTGGAGATTATGCAGCAGCGATTGTAAGCAAAGAGTTTCATGTTGGGATAGATATAGAAATTCCCTTTGAAAAAATTTTGAAAATAAAACACAAGTTTGTAAGTGAAAATGAAAATTCTTTTGTTGTACAACTTCCTTTAAAACAACAAATTGAACTTTTCACTTTAATTTGGAGTGCAAAGGAATCTTTATATAAATGGTATGGGGCACGAGGAATTAATTTTAAAACCATGTTGCAAGTTAACCTTTCAACATGTATACAATCTAACGGTAAATTATTATCGAAAATTAAGAATAAAGATGTAGAAAAAGACTTGTTAATTGAGTATAATAT
>JANLVQ010000237.1:0-1674 GCA_031364085.1 Chitinophagaceae bacterium | reverse complement strand
AAATTTTATTCAACGCTAATTTTTCTGATGAAGTTAGTTTGTTGTGTTTATTAAAAATATTCTGCAAGTTTAGTACAGCTTTATGCTGAGGATATTTTGCTAAAATTTCGTTTAATTTATTTTCAGTCTCTTCATCTTTCTTTTCTTCTTTTATAACTATTGGAACATTCTTTTTTTCTTTTGTTGGAAGTTTAGAAATTGTTGCTTCTAAAGTTGCCAATAAACCTGCAGGTAAGTCTTTAACTTCTTCAGCTTTATAATATAATCCTTGTAATTGTCCTTTGGTTAAAAATCCTCTTTCCTCATATTGATGCATTAAACTCATTACAAATAAATCATACTTGTGTGTTTTATAACAAGCAGTTAATATTTTCTCAACAAAATCTAATTGACCTTTTTTAATTTCCATAAGTTTTTCAAATACCAATTCCCAATAAACAAATAACCAATTAAACTAATAAACAAATCAACCCTTCAACTTCTTAACCATTGTCAATATCGTTGCCACGCCAACCAGTTCTTCAGTTTCATCAATCATCTCCACCAACCATTTTACAATACCTTTTGGAATATCGTTTTCATCTTTGGTATCTTGAGGCAATTTTTCTTTACAAGTAAAACGAATGTAAATTTCTGCACCTGCATAAACTGGCTTGGTGAAACGTAATTCATCAATTCCATAGTTTAATAAAACTGGTCCTAAATCGCTGCCATCAACAAATAATCCTGCAGCAGCACTCATAATAAAATAGCCATGTGCAACTTGTTTTTCAAACATAGTTCCATCAAAATTGGTAAAGGTTTTATGAGCATAAAATTGATCGCCACTTAAGTCTGCAAAACGATTAATATCTTCTTCTGTAATTAATCTTTTTTCAGTGATCAGTTGATCACCAATATTTAATTCTTCAAAATGTTTTCTAAAAGGATGAACCTCTTCAATATTGCCTTTGGCATATTGTTGATACACATTTGTAATTGCTGTTAACATATTTGGAGAACCTTGCAATGCGATGCGTTGCATGTAATGTTTAATACCACGAACACCACCCATTTCTTCTCCACCACCTGCACGTCCTGGTCCACCATGAACCAACAAGGGCAATGGAGAACCATGTCCAGTACTTTCTTTAGCACATTCACTATTCAACACTAAAATTCTTCCATGATGCGTTGCTGCAGCAATTACATATTGTTTAGCAATGGTAGGATTTGCAGTAACAATGCTACTACATAAACTTCCTTTTCCTTTTTTACTTAATGCAATGGCTTCATCTAAATTTTTGTAAGGCATTAAAGTACTAACAGGACCAAAAGCTTCTACTTCATGAACTTCATTACTTGCAAAAGGATGTTGATTGAGTAATAATATTGGTGAGATAAAAGAACCTTTTAATGCATCTGCATCTATCACTTCTACACTATCTAATGCACCATAAATAATTTGTGATGAGGCTAATAATTTTTGAACTTGTGCTTTTACTTCTTCACGTTGGGTTAAACCTGCAAGGCTACCCATTCTTACTTTTTCATTTAATGGATTGCCAATAGTTGTTTGAGTAAAAGCCTTACCCAGAGCAATTTGTACATCTTCAATTTTATTTTCTGGAACAAATATTCTACGAATAGCAGTACATTTTTGCCCTGCTTTTGTAGTCATTTCTTTTCTTACTT
>JANLVQ010000166.1:0-1797 GCA_031364085.1 Chitinophagaceae bacterium | reverse complement strand
AAATTTTGTACATCGCTCTTTCTATATCTGTTGCAGATTTAAGCCTGCCAGATAACTTATCTAATGGAATTGTAAGTTCATTCCCATCAATATTTAGAATAATAAAATCTTGATTGAAACGAATTGTCTCTATTTTATGTGCAGCTATCATATTGTCTTTTTAAAAAAATTATTCCATGAATCTATTAAAATATCAAAGTTTTGAAATATTATTTTTCGTACTTCGCGTTTATCTTTTGGTGACATATTATAACTATACTCTTCTTTAATATCCATTTCATCAACTAAAATCCAATATTTACATTCCATATCGCCTTTCTCTGAATGAATGTGAATTGGCTCTTTGTTCTCATTCGCATAAAAATAAAGTCTCCAGCCTAAAATAAATAAAACTGTCGGCATACATCACAAAGTTAATAATTATCATTCGTATTTTTATATGAAATTTTTAGTACAAAACTTGATAAGCAAAGCAGATAAATTCTGCTTCTCCTATTTAGTCATACCTATTCATGGTGCAAAGAATATCTTCGTTAGGGACGTCATTTTTTTGCAATTCATGCAAAGCTGTGGTTTGAGATAAAGGTTTGACTTTATCTCATTGCCATCATCATAATATCCTGAAAGTTTATCCATTGCGTGAAAACTGCTGTTTAAATTTTTGCCCAACTTTTCAATTAAATTGAAAGTATCCGATGAAATAATATGAGGTTCTTTATGCAACATTTAAATAATCTGATTGTAAAAACAAACAACTAAAATCTTTATCCCTTTTATCGAGTTGAGCACTCCATTCAATTGTTTCTATAATTTTATCAAGCGAGTAATATTGCACCATCTCTTTCCAATCGAGCAAATTACCACGTTCAATTATTCGTTCAATAACAATTTTATACGATTTATCCCAATTGAAATGGTTACTTTATATGTGTTGAGGTTGACTTGATTCATTTTTATTTTTTTGCCACGAAGATGCTAAGAAGTTATTTTTTCTTGCTTAGCTTTTTTATTTCTTTATCAAAATCACTTTCATAGTTTTTATCTTGTATTACCCTGTATTTATCAAACTCCATTTCTGCTTTTATTTTTGCTTCAAGCATTGTTATTTTTCCTTTATCATTTAAAATAGGATAGCTTGAAAGTTGCAAAAAATTAGTGAGAAATTTTGCCCAATCTTGCATTGTTGTTATAACACTTCGTTGTGCATTATTTTCTGCAAGGTCAAGATAGGCAGATACTATTCTGTTGAGTTCTTTAATATGCTCTTCGTTTAAATAATTTTTTGCAATAGCAACATCACTTTTTAAAATTTTGCCATTGGGTGCAGCTTTCCAAGTTTTTAAACCCATAAATAATTTTGTAGCATCGGCTTCGGTATAAATTATTTCGGCTGCTGTTTTACCTGTAATTGCCCAATGCAATTTATTTTGCACTGCTGCAAAAAAATCTTTTGTTGTGCTGTTTTCTTTATCGTAATCTACACTTAAAGCATAAATGTCTGTTATTTTTTGATAAAATCTGCGTTCACTAGCTCGTATTTCTCTAATACGTTCAAGTAGTTCATCAAAATAATCTTTACCAAAGTTTTTGCCTTGTTTTAGGCGTTCGTCATCTATTACAAATCCTTTAATAATAAATTCCTGTAATGTATTGGTAGCCCATATTCTAAACTGTGTAGCTTGTGCAGAATTTACACGATAACCAACAGCCAAAACTGCTTCTAATTTATAAAAGGTAGTTTTATATTTTTTTCCATCAGATGCAGTTGTTTCCAAAATGGAAATAACTGCATCTTGG
>JANLVQ010000064.1:0-5145 GCA_031364085.1 Chitinophagaceae bacterium | reverse complement strand
ATTTTTTGTGAGGATTTCCAATGCTATCACAAAGTAAAATAGTGTTTGTAATATCTTTTTTATAAGCTGAAATACCTACCTTACTAAACATAGGTAATTTACTATATAAAAAATTTAATGTTTCTTGATAAGTCATTAATTGGTGACTCTAAAGTCAAATACAATTGTACCAGTTTGTTCTGTTTTGCCTGAAGTAAATTTAACTTGCAATGCTTTGGCTTTAGCAATTTGTCGAATATCTGCATTAGTTGTAGTTGTTCCTCTTGGATTTACATTTGCATAAATTACTTTGCCGTTCTCATCTATTTTAACATCAATAGCAACTTTAGCATTTTCATTAAATTCATCTTGAAATCTCGGCATTACAGCAATAAATCTTCCTGTTAATCCAGAACTAATTTTTACTCCACTATTTCCACTTGCACTATTGCCAGTATAACTATCACTTTTTGGGTTTCCATTTGGGTTTCCTTGATCTCCTTTTCCACCAGCTATACCTTGATTTTTAATTCCATTATAGCTATCACTTTTATTTCCACCAACATTATTTTTAGTGCCACCTGCAAAAACGGCTTTAGGTTTTGGAGTTGGAGTAGTTTTTATTTCTTCTTTAATAATTGGCTTAGGTGTTGGTTTTGTAGTTTCTTTTATTATAGATTTTGGTGTAATATTTTTTGGAGTTGAAGTTGTAGGAATTGCAACATCGCCTTTCTCACTAATATTATTAGCTATAGGCTCTTCAATAGGAGGTTGCTGAGTTGTAGGTATTTCTGCTGTTGAGGTTTCTGTAAAATCACCTGGAGATGCTGGTGGAATATCGCCCAAACCTGTTTCACTATTGCCTAAGTTTACTTCAATGCCTTCATCGGCAGTTGGGGGTTGTATTACAGGTAATGACCACTTGGTTAGTAAAAAAAATAAAAATATTATAGAACAAAAAACTATTGTAATTGCTAATGCTTTTACATTTTTTTGTTTTTCAAATTGTATTTCAGAATGGATGCTATTCATTTTATAGAAATAGTAACGTTTTTTATAAAAACAATATTACAACTACTATTTATAAAATGAAGTTAAGAAACCTAAAATTTAAATCCATAAATTATTTGGATAATTTCCTGCACTAACCATTAATGCAATACTTTGTAAAACCTGTGGAGCATCTTCTTTGTAAGTAACTCCAAACCATTTAGCGTTAGTTGAAATTATTTTTATTACACCAATATTATGTTGTAAATATTTATTTGAAATATTTGGTAAGAAAAATTCAGATTTTAAATCATGGCCTTGCTTATCTAAAAATAGTTGAAATTCTACTTCACACAAATCAATAATATTAGGAGCAAAACACATATAATTCATGCTAACTTTAGCATTCTCAGACAAAGGATGTTTGCCTAAATCATCTTCATAAACAATACTATTATTTTCTCTGAAAATTTTTGTTCTTTCATTTATAGTTATCAGATTTTCTTTATCATCAACTTCACAAACACCTCTACTTACAGAACCATTTTCACTTAATGTATTTGATAGGGTATAACCCAAAATGCCAAAAATTTTATCTGAACATTCTGTAGTTAAAAAACCGTAAGCTTTATTAAAAGCATCTGCACCATAAAAATCATCTGCATTAATTATGGCAAAGGGTTCATTAATTTTTCCTTTACAACATAAAAGAGCATGGGCAGTACCCCAAGGCTTAGCTCTATCTTTCGCAATAGGCTTATCTCCAACAAATTTGTTGAGGTCTTGATAAACGTACTCTACAGCAATTTTATTTTCTAATTTTTTGTTGAAAGATGATTGGAATTGTTCCGCAAATTCTTTTCTAATAATAAAGATAATTTTTCCAAAACCAGATTGAATGGCATCGTAAATAGAATAATCCATTATGGTTTCTCCCGAAGGGCCAAAAGCTTGAACTTGTTTCATGCTTCCATATCGACTGGCCATTCCTGCTGCTAAAATTACTAGGGTTGGTTTCATAGAGTATTTGTATGCTAAAATAGAAGTATGATATGGGTTATCAAAATTCTTAAGATTATTTAGTTAATAGTAGTGAATCAATTTTTGTTGCTAACTCTTTATCTTTTAAAGTTATTATATCTCCTTCATCGTGTGTTGAAAGCCATATTTCAACAGTATTCCAAGCATTTGTCCATAATGGATGGTGGTTTATTTTTTCAGATTCAAAAGCAACTCTTGTCATAAATGCGAAGGCTTCTGAGAAATTTTTAAACTTAAATTTTTTATATAATTTATTATTTACGTTTTGCCACATCATTAAAGATAAATTAAATAATTAAGTGTTGCTTATTTTTAATTTGGTCTGATTGTAATTCTACAACTAATTGTACACCTGTAATTTTTTTTATAGAATCCACAATCCATTTGTATTTTTCTTCATCTACAATATCACCTTTCATTAACCATAAAAAATCCATGTTTCTAAATTCTGGTAAAAGGTACTCTCCATCATATTGATTTTGATAAATGAAGTGCTCTAAAAAAGTCATGGGTTCATTCCACATATAAATATTGAAAAAATAATTACGTTGTTTTTTTTTCAACAACAATTCTTTTTCATTATTCAATTTAAAACTCATACCAAGTTGATGATTTATTTGCCAACAAAAAGAATAACTTTTTATGGGTGCCATGATTCCTAATAATCGAGTACTTTCGAAAAAATCGGGGGCTAAAAAATCTTGGTTCAATTTTAATTTCATGAATCTTAGAAAGTAATGTTAAATGTAATTTCTTCCTCAATTCTTTTAATAATAAGCTTTGTGCTATCTCCTTTTTTAAATTTACTTAAAGCCTGCATATAACTCATCACATCAGTAAATTTAAAACCTCCAAGTTGTATTAAAACATCACCAGCTTGAAGCCCTGTTCTTTCTGCAAGTTTACCCTGGCTAACTCCATCTATTCTTACTCCAATACCAGTGTATCCATAATCAGGAATTACGCCTAAACTTACAGTAAATCTGGTGTTTTTTCCCATAGCTGGTTCTGTTGTTTTTATAAATGCTAGTTTACTCTCAGAATCTGTTGCTCCAATAATATTATAAATTAATCTCACCACATCGGCTAAACCACTATAATTTATTTTATCAAAATCGTCTGAAACTTTGTGGTAATCACTGTGGCTTCCTGTAAAGAAAAACAAAACTGGAATATCTTTTCTGTAAAAACTTGCATGATCACTTGGTCCGGTTCCTGCACTATCCATTTTTGTAATTAAAGGAGAAGTTAATTTGGGTAGTGCTTTTCCCCAAAATGGAGAAGTTCCAAAACCACCAATTGTTAATTTATGAGTGGTATCATATCTTCCAACCATATCCATATTTATCATATAATTTTTTGAGATTTTGATTGTGGGATTGTCTAACCAATATTTGCTTCCTATTAAACCTAATTCTTCTCCACTAAAATGTATGATTAAATAGTTATTGTTAGTATAGTTTGATTTTTTCAATAACCTTGCAATTTCTAGCAAAGCTGCACTTCCACTAGCATTATCATCAGCACCATTGTGAATTCCATGTAAGGTATCGAGTGCATTTTTATCTTCTCCAAAACCTAAATGGTCAAAATGTGCTCCAAGAATAATTGTATTTGTTGCATTGTTATTGATAAAGCCAATAATATTTCTTCCTTGTCTTGTTGAATTAGTTATTGAAATATTAAATTGAATATCGTATGAGTTAATTTGATCTTTAAAAAATTTTAAAAAAATTTTTTGTGGAATATAAATAATGGGTTTTGATGCAGTAGCTGACTTATCAAATTTTGTGAAAGAGATATTGTCGATTAAACTACTGCTGTTATAAAGAATTAATGCACTTGCTCCATTTGAAAAAAATCTTTCGGCATCTTTTTTAATTGCTTCATTAATATCAAAATGTGGATTTTCTTTATTCGTCTCCATCATTTCTTTCACATCTAAAAACCATGGCTCCCCCGATTCTTTTAAAGCAACTGCTGTATTTGAATTAACTTCTCCATTAGCACTATAAGCTAAAGGATAAAATTCTTCTTCTGCTTTCAACATCTTACCATTTACTTTAAAAAATGATTTTGTTTGGTAAGATTTTCCTTCATCATAAGTAAACTCTTGTTCATATTTATCATGATTGCTAGGTTCTAATCCAATTTTTTTGTATTGGTCAATGAGATAGTTAGCAGCTAATAATTCGCCTTTTGTTCCTGTTCGTCTTCCTTCTAGCTTATCTGATGATAAATAGGTTACATAATTTGTAAGGTATTCAACAAGCTGTTTTTTTTCTTTTCTTTCAGCTCTTGTAAGCTTTTTAAGTTGTGTTTGTGAATGAACCAAAAAAGGCAGGAATACAATAATTAACAGCCACTTATACATAAAATTCAAATTTTGTAGGGCAAATGTAAATTTATTTATGTTAGTATTTTGGTGATTAGTGGTTTATTGTTCACTTTTTAAGCTTTTCTGTTTTGCTATTCGGTTAAAAACATCTATTTTTGCCGACCCAAAAAGTGTTGTATGGGTAATAAACGTGAATTTGAAATTGCATTTGTAGGATTAAAACCTGGAGTTCATGTTTATCAATACAACATTGAGGATAGTTTTTTTGAAAAATATGGTGTACAGGATTTTGATCAATGTAATTCAAATGTAAAACTGAGTTTAGAGAAGCACAGTGGATTCCTGCAATTGCATTTTGATATTTCTGGTACTGTTAATGTTGATTGTGACAGATGTGGTAATTCTTTAACCAAAGATCTTTGGGATGAGTTTGATATCATTGTAAAGTTGGTTGATGAACCTGAAGCCATGAATAATCAAGAAGAAGATCCAGACGTTTATTATATTGGAAGAACTGAAAGTTATTTGTTTGTAAGCGATTGGATTTATGAGTTTGTTTGTTTAAGTGTTCCATTACAAAGAACTTGTGAAACTGATAACAAAGGAATTTCGAATTGTAACCCTGAAGTTATTGCAAAGCTGAAACAAATGGAAGCCAATGTTCAAAAAATTGCCAATCCATTATGGACTGGTTTAGATAAGTTCAAAGATTTAGAAAATTAGTATAAAAAATAAATTAGCATTATGCCTAATCCAAAGAGAAGACACTCACAACAACGTAGTGCAAAAAGAAGAAC
>JANLVQ010000156.1:0-11918 GCA_031364085.1 Chitinophagaceae bacterium | reverse complement strand
TTATTCAAGCAAGATGAAAAAATAAGTGAACTATCTTATGTAAGTTTATATAAGCCATTAATCAATCATCGTGGAAGAATTATAGCATGTATTAATGTTCCTTTTTTAAACGCAGAAGCAGAATTAGAAAATGAAATTTCAACTTTTATGCTCACATTAATACATGCTATAATTCTTCCACGATGATTGATTAATGGCTTATATAAACTTACATAAGATAGTTCACTTATTTTTTCATCTTGCTTGAATAAAGATTGGTTTTCGAAAAATATTTTTTGATAAGCAATTGGATTCATTCTAGAATCTATCAACTTCTTATTATAGATATAAGGCTGAGTTGTAAATATTAATGAACCAGTAGAATCAAATAAATTTATATCAACACCTAATTGTTTTGCAAAGCCTAACAATTCTGGGTTATGTTTTGCTTTTAAATAATTACTATCAGCATTATAAAGGTCTACGATTTCGGTTGAAATATTATTCACAGACTTGACTAGCCTATCTTGACTAGCTTGATTAAATTTTTCAATAAAAAATAAAATTGTTACAATACCAATAATTAAAAATGAAAATAACGACACAAAAATTATAACAGCTCGAATCTGAGAACGAATATTGAATTGAATTGAATTGATAAATAATTTTAAAATAAATTTTGAACTAACTATTTTATTAATGAATATAAAAATAAAAGCCACTAATAAAAATGTAAAAAATAAATAGGCAAAAAATGTGATAAAATCTAATACATCACGGTTAGATTTAACCAATATAATTGCTTTAAAATTTTGAGGCTCGTATATTAAAATACTTTTATCTTTTTCATCAATTACCCGATATTTTTCACCTGTATTTTTGTAAACTAAATTAAAATTATAATTACCATCTTGATTAACTAATTCACCTGAGTTATAGATTGCAAAAGCATAATTAGTTACAACATCATCATATTGCCATTGCTTAAATAACACTGGAAAAACACCATTATTATTTTCTTTCTTTTCTTGAAAAACAATAAATAAAGAGCTGATTACTTTATTATTAATAGAATATAATTCTTTTTTAAATAAATAAATTTTTGTTTGATTATTGTTTTGATAACTAAATAAATTTTTATCAGCAATTACTTGAATTGATTTATTAATATACTCATTTAAGGTTTTATACTGTACTGAATCTATATTATAAATAGGCAATTGCAAACTATCGAACAAATAGATTTGTGTATTAAATTTATTTAAATAACCAGAAAAATTTTCTGCAACTAAACTGTCGCGTAAAAATTTAGACTCATTTTCATTTTTAAATCTATCCATATTAAAAACAAAAAATGCATTGCTAAATCCGGCAGTAGCTATATTTAATAGATTTTCAACAGTAGCATCAGATTGTAAGTAAACATTTTCAGCAACTTTTTTCCTTTGCTCTAATTCTAAATTTTTGGTAAAATAAATAATAAGAAAAGATGCTGATAAAGTAAAGTACAAAATCCATTTTAAAGAAAGCGTAATATTACGTTCTGCAAAATATTTATCCCTTTCAAAAGAACTTTTTTGTAGTAGCACAAATAAACATATCCAAGCAATTATAGAAATCGAAAGCCATTGGTAATTAGTTGAAATGTTTACAAAATATTTGTTACAAAAAACTGAACTTAAAACAATTATTGCAAAATAATACAGGTAGTTTTTTAATTTGAACCTTACTGGGTATAACAATAATTCACCAATTTTAAAATAATTAATAAATAATAAACAAATTGAAATGATGGCTACTCCGGTATAAATATTTAAACTATAAAAATTACTAACGTTAAATGAAATTTTAGAATCTATAACTAAACTTTTCAAAACACTTACTAAACCAAAAGTTAAAAAACTAAGTATAAAAAATCGAAAAGAGCTATTAACAACGCCTACGTTTTTTTTATGTTCATAATTGTTTTTATAAAATGAAATCAACCAAAATATCAATATTAAATTGAATAACAAATCGCCTAAGGATGGATGTAAAACATTTGAAGCATAAATTGAAGGATCAAATAATGATAGTTTTTTAAAGTTGAAAGGAAAATCAAATTTAAAATAATTTATAAGTCTTAAAAAGAGTACAAAAATCAACAAAATACTATAGCCTGTTTTAAAATTTATTTTCTTAACTACATCAACACAAAAATTATTTAGAAAAATAAAAAAAGCTGTTATGGCAAAGAGCCTAGTTAAAATTATTATCCATGAATAATATAAAATAGGACCTTGATGTGTTTTAGTTAAATAAGCTAAAATTTTACCTTCTTTATTTTTAATTGGGCAATCATTCACTTCGTTTTGAAGTTGATAGTATTTATAATATTGTCCAAGGCCATCAAATTTTGGAGTTAAATATCTATTAGTGATAAAGTATTGCCATTTAATTGGAATGACAGCTATAACTAGAAAATTTTGTTGCTGAGTAAATACTTTTTTCTGTACTATTTCAAAAGTTCCATTTTCATAAGATTCAACATAATTGTGATCTGTAGAGTATTTAACAGTTTGATTAAAATTAAACTTATTATTACTCCATGCTTTTAACTGAAGTGAGGAATCTTTATTTATTATATAAACAAAAATTCCATATGGCTTATTAAAATACTGATATAAAAAATTATTTTCCCTTTTGCAATTAAGTTGTTTTAGAAATGAAGTATCAGATAAAAGAATGTTGAAATCTTGCTCTTTTTCATGAATTTTTTTTTCAATTTTTTTTGATACAAATTCTGGCGAATACTGGTTCGTAACTATACCTTGAAGAACAAAAGAGCATACGAATAAACAAACTGAAACAATAAACAGGTATCGTTTTCTAAAAAATAAAATTTGTTTAAGTTGATTAATCACGTAACGTTTTTTTTACAGCATTCCACATATCATCCATTTCATCGAGACTCATTTCGGTTAAATGTTTATGTTCAAGTTCAGCAAGTTCTTCCATTTGTATAAATCGATTAATGAATTTAGCATTTACTTTTTCTAAAGCAATTTCAGGGTCAATATTTAAAAATCGTGAATAATTAATTAGGCTAAAAAGCACATCACCAAACTCCTCTTCAATTTCTTTTTGATTATTTTTATTTATTGCTTCTTTTAACTCACCAATTTCTTCTTCAACTTTCATCCAAACATCATTAATATTTTTCCATTCAAAACCAACTTTTTTTACTTTTTCTTGTATACAAATTGCTTTTGGCATAGCATTCATAGATTTAGGAACACCACTTAAAACACTTTTTTTACCCTCTTGTTGCTTAATTTTTTCCCAGTTTTTCTTTACATCATTATCATCAGTAACAATAATGTTGCCATAAACATGCGGATGCCTGTTTATTAATTTGGTTGCTATAGATTCTAATACATCATTAATATCAAATTGCTTTTGTTCAGTAGCTATTCGAGTATAGAACAATATATGTAACATCAAATCACCCAACTCCTCTTTAATATTTTGCCAATCATTATTTAAAACTGCATCAGATAATTCATAAGTTTCTTCTATAGTCATTGTTCGTAATGTTTGAATAGTTTGCTTTTTATCCCAAGGACATTTTTCTCTTAATTCATCCATTATTTGTTTCAATTTAAGAAACTTTTCAGCTGTATTATTCATAATGCAAAATTGAAGTTTGTATTTACTCTAAAATTAAGTTAGAAAAAGTTTTTATTAGCATAAGTTAACAATTGTTTTTACAAAAAGCTTTCTCTGGCTATTCTGAGATATTATTAAGTTGTTACTTTTACAATATGAAGAAAATAATTATTCTTACAGTGGTCATACTTTATTTTTCGAACATTGTGTATTGCCAATATTATTATAGCGATATTCTTTTAACTCAACAAGCCAATACAAATTATTTAAATTTGAAAAATAACAAAGTAAAAAAGATTACTATAAATAATGATTCAAATGAGGATGGTATAACGATTAAGCAAACTTTTAAAGATTCGTGGAATATATTATTAACTGAAGCACAATTATCAATTGGTATTGCAAATACTTCTACTCAATATTATGTGAACAATTTAATTGCAAGAAAAGAAGAAGACATAAAAAATGTAAACTCTACCATAAATTATTATTATAATGATAAAGACAAACTAATTCAAATAAATTCAAAAAGTATTGATACTTCTGAAAATAAAAGTTTCGAAGAAAACCATATTTTCAGTTATGATGATAAAAGTGTATTATTAAAAATGTTAAAAATTAAAAATAATAATGACACCACTTATATTGATTTTTTAAAAGATGAAAAAAATAATATAATTGAAGAAAGATGGACTTATAAGAACAAACTGATTGAAACTTATTATTATTTCTACAACAATCAAAATCTAATTACAGATATTGTAAAGTTTAATTTAAAAGTGAATAGAATGTTGCCAGAGTTTTTATTTGAATATAACTTTCAAAATAAACTGGT
The DNA here is from genome assembly GCA_031364085.1 of Chitinophagaceae bacterium. GTDB lineage: Bacteria > Bacteroidota > Bacteroidia > Chitinophagales > Chitinophagaceae > CAIVPM01. The sequence continues at coordinate 7,456 of JANLVQ010000156.1, read as the reverse complement.
ACAACTTACACAAATACCTTTTGGTAGTAGCAATTATTTTGTTTGGAAATATTATTATAATGATAAACAACTTAAAGAAAAAGAAGTAGGCTTTAATAAGCAAGGCGAAAAGATTGGAGAAATGACTTACAACTACGAGTATAATTAATCACAAACGGTAACAGGCAATTTACCAATAGGTTTTAATTTGCCTAATAAAATACATGCTGCTTGTTGTTGTGTTTCTTTATTTTCATCATAACAAGAGATGATATTTTTACTTTCGCAAACATTTTTTATAGCATAAGGATTTCCGAAGAAAAATAAAACTGAATTTGCTTGTTGAGATAGTTGTTGCATTAAATAAATATCAGCTTCGCCTAAGCCAAAATTATTTGCTGGTCGTCTGTTATAACTTTGAACACTAACAACAATCAAACTATATTTATTCTTTTCAGTACACGAATCAATTATTGTTTTGGCAAGAGTAAATTTATAGTCTTTATCTCTAATTAATTTTCCTGTTCTAGGTTCTATAGAATCTACAAGTTGAGCATTAATTGGATTATTAATTCTAAAAAAATGGGTGGTTGCATTCCAATCTTTTTTTAGCTGATTTGAAAATTCATTTTCAAATCCATTTCCTAAACTAACATGCAGAATATTTGGCTTATCAATACTATACATCAATGAATCAAAAAATAGCTGTGATGATTGTTTAACTATGGTAATACTATTACTTGCAATTTGATTTAAAATTGAACTTGTATGTTGATTTAAATCATTAATTAAATTATTTGTATCAATTACTTTAGTTTCATGTAGGCCTAAATTATATTTTGCTAGCAACACTTTTTTTACACTTTTTTCAAACTCTTTTTTACAAATTCTTCCATCATTAATTGCTGAATCAATTTTTCTTATACTCAATTCAACATCTTCAGGTAGTAACAACAAATCATTTCCTGCAATTAGCGATTGTACTGAAATTTCAGCATTAGGAAAAAACTTGGTTACTCCTTTCATCTCTAATCCATCTGTAAAACTTAGTCCTTTAAACTTCATTTTCCTTTTCAACAAATCTTTCACAGCTTTTTTCGAAAGTGATGTTGCTAAATTTGTTGTTGAATCTATCGATGGAATATATAAATGTGCCATCATCACAGCACCAACATTTGCATTTATTAATTCTTTAAAAGGAAATAATTCAACACTATCTAACTGATTAATATTTTTGTTGATAATTGGTAAATCTAAATGACTATCAACTGCTACATCACCATGGCCAGGAAAGTGTTTAGCACAAGCCATTACACCTGCATCTTGCAAACCTTTCATATACTGAATACCAAGTTCAGCAACTACTTTTTTATCTTCTCCAAAACTTCTATCATTAATTACCGGATTATTAGGGTTGTTATTAACATCTACTACAGGAGCAAAATTTACATGTACTCCTAATCTTTTACATTGCTCACCAATTGCATTACCTACTTTATAGATTATTGATTTATTTTGAATTGCACCTAAAGCAAAATTTTTAGGGAAAGGAATAACACTATCTAAACGCATGCCTAAACCCCATTCTGCATCCATGCAAATCATTAAAGGAGTTTTAGAAATTTGCTGATAGTAATTTGTAAGATTTGCCTGTCGAACAGGGCCTCCTTGAAAAAAACACAAACCACCTACATTAAACTTATTGATTAATTCAGTTACATGGTTGATATGATTTTGACCTAAATTGCTATGTGCTCTAACAATCATTAATTGGGCAATCTTTTCATCTTGAGTTAGCTGCTGAAATACACTATCAACCCAATGTTTAGCTTGTTTTGATTTTTGCAAAAACTCTTGAGCCTTTATTGCTTGAGAAAAAAATATTGAAAAGATAAAAATGTAAACACGCATGAGGTGAAATTAATAAAAAAACAAAAGCCATCTATAATTAGATGGCTGAATATATTTGAACTTATTGCTCTTCTGATTCTATGGGTTGAGATAATTTGATTTCAACTTGATTATCTTTTAGAATTTTAAACCACTTTACCATTTTTTTTCTATCACTATCATATACTCTTTCAAAATCCATTGCTGGAAAAACTTTTTTGAAATAGTCTTTCACTACTTTTGAATCTTTTTCATCTGGCAAAGTTTCAGTTGATTTTTCCATGGTATTAAAAACATCTACCAAATTCACATTTTCACGAGTTGTATAAACTTCAATGCTTTCAAGGTGAGAAAAATTATGAATTCTATTACTTGCAAATTTTGTTGATTTATCTTCTAACGATCTAATAATGGCTCCATCAGATTTACTTGAAATTAGCTCAAATAATCCAGAGAGTTTGGTAACAGATATTAGTTTGTTATATTCCATATTTTTAAATTAAGGGTAAAAGTAATAAGTGAAAATTAAAAGGCAAATCTTATTTCGTGATTGATTTTTTTGTTTTAAATTTCCAGAGTGTAAATAGAAAAACAAAAACAAAAATTAATAAAGTTACTTTATAGGTTACCTCATAAATTCTAATAATATAAGATCTAATTGAAATACCATCAGCAACTTCTTTTCCTAAGAAAAAATCGAGGACCGATTTTACTAATGGACCAAAAAACTTTACTTTACCCCAATTAGTATAACGAACATCTTCAAATAAATAATCTTGGCTATAGCCTAGAGGAAATTGTTTTCGATAATAATTAATATTATTTTTTACGGTTTCGAAGCTTGCCAAATTACCTAAAGAATCTTTAAAATATAAATTGTATAAAGGATCCATTACAATCCAACCATTATCTTTTTTTACTTCAATTACAATATGACCTCCAAATTTTCCATTAACCTTCATTTGTGCAAACCTTACTACAAACCCATAAGATTTAAGTATTCTAGCAAATATTACTGATGCACTTCCACATGCACCATTGCCAACTAATAAATCCATTGTACTTGGTCTAAAAATTTTTGCTTTAAAACCTTTTATTTCTTTACCTCCAAACACATCCAATCTGTTATGTTCGAAACTATTAGCAAGGTTTAAAGAACGAATAAAAAAAGTGTCTCTATTATATTTACCTATACTATCTCTTGTTACATATTGTGCTACTGCACCATAAACTTCTTTATCGTAAGTTGATTCTGCTTTAAAATATAAGATAGATGCAATTAACAACCCATTTAAGAAACATAAAAAATAAAGATTGGTAAAAAAAGAGATAAACTTGTAAATGATTTTCATGAAATTGATGCTGGAATTTTGCTTATTCAGATTTAATGAATAGGCTAATTAAAATTTGATATTAAACTTCAAATGTATGGTTCTCAGTTTAAATTATTCAACTTTGTTATAAATGGCGTAAAAATATAATGACTAAATCAAAAAATGTAGTAATAATTGGTGGTGGAGCAGCTGGTTTTTTTTGTGCAATAAATGTTGCTCAACAAAATCCAAATCTAGATGTAATTATTTTTGAAAAAAGCAATAAAATACTTAGTAAAGTAAAAGTTAGTGGTGGTGGAAGATGTAATGTAACGCATGACTGTAAAGACATTATTGAGCTATCAAAAAAGTATCCTAGAGGTGAAAAATTCTTAAAAAAAGCATTTCATTGGTTTAGCGTTCAAAATACTATTAACTGGTTTAAACAAAACCAAATTGATTTAAAAGTTGAAGAAGATGGTAGAATGTTTCCTGCTTCAAACTCATCTCAAACTATTATAGATTGTTTTTTACAATTAACAACCCAATTACAAATTAAAATTAAACTTCAGCATGAAGTAAAAAATATTTTGAAAGTAAATGAGATTTTTAAACTAGAGCTTAATAATGGCAATACTTTACAAGCAGATTTTTTATGTATTGCTGCCGGAGGTTTTCCTAAACTAAATCAATTTAATTGGCTTTTAAATTTCAACCACAACATCATTGCTCCTGTACCTTCACTATTTACATTTAATTTACCCATTAACCATATTAAAACTTTAATGGGAATAAGTGTAACTGATGTTTATATTAAAATTTCCAATACTAACTTTCAGAGCTCAGGTTCAATATTAATCACTCATTGGGGCTTTAGCGGCCCTGCTATTTTAAAACTTTCTGCATTTGCAGCTTTAGAACTTGCTATATTGAATTATAATTTCACTATTCAAATCAGTTGGTTAAGTGAGTACAATTTTGATCAATTGAAAAAAGAATTTAGCTTAAAAAGAATAAATAATCCAAAACAAAAAATTGCTAATGCTAACTCGTTTAATTTACCACAAAGGCTTTGGCAATATTTTTTAAATACAATTCAAATAAATAATGAAACTACATGGGCTAACCTATCTATTAAACAAGAAAATAGTTTGATTAAAATTTTAACAGACCAGCATTTTAATGTTTCAGGTAAAACAACATTTAAAGAAGAGTTTGTTACTTGTGGAGGAATAGATTTAAATGAAGTTGATGTAAATACTATGCAAAGTAAAAAGAATGAAAATTTATTTTTTGCTGGTGAAATTTTAAATATTGATGGTATAACAGGTGGCTTTAATTTTCAGGCAGCATGGACAACAGCTTTTATAGCTGCAAAAACAATTGCAGAAAAAAGTAAAATACCAACTAAAGATTAAGGAACTAAAAATTGACTATTGATATAATCTACTACACTAATTAAACTATTTGTTTCTTCAAATACTTTAATTTGTCGGTCTGCACCAGTTCCATTCTCAAACATTTTATGAACATTATTAATCATATATCTGCTACCTAAATCATCTACAACATCATCAACAAAATCCATTAATTCATAAATGAGTAATCGAGTATTTACTTCTGATTCTTTTCCAAAATCTATTAAACTACCATCAATTCCATATCTACCAGCTCTCCATTTATTTTCATTTATTAGTGCTCTTTGATAAATTATAAAATTTAAATTTTTAGTTCTTAGTTTATAAAGCTTGGCACAAAGAGCTTGAAATAATGCAGCAATGGTAATAGTTTCCATTACTGTCATTGGCACATCACAAATTCTAAATTCAACAGTATTAAAAAATGGATGTACTCTTAAATCCCACCAAATTTTTTTGGCATTATCAATGCAATTGGTTTTAATTAATAAGTTTACATAATTATCATACGCTTCTATACTTTCAAAATAGTCTGGAATTCCAGTTCTTGGAAACTTATCGAAAACTTTTGTTCTGAAAGATTTATATCCAGTTATTCTTCCTTCCCAAAATGGCGAGTTGGTACTTAATGCAAAAATGTGTGGCAAAAAATATCGTGCACTATTTGCAATATGCAAAGCAATATTTCTATCCTCCATACCCACATGCACATGTAAGCCAAAAATTAAATTACTTCGTGCAGCTTCTTGAAGTTCATTTACTATTTGATGATAACGAACATTATCAGTAATCAATTGATTGTTCCAGTGGCTAAAAGGGTGAGTGCCAGAAGCACCCATAGCATAACCCAAATCACCAGCTATTTTAGCTATCGTGCCACGTAAAGTTGCTACATCTTTATATGCTTCATCAACATCTTTACAAATGTCAGTACCAACTTCTACAACAGCTTGGTGCATTTCTGCTTTAACCTTGTCTTTAATAATTTTCTGTCCTTCATGAACAATTTTTTGATCATGACTGGTTAATTCTCTTGTTTTTGGGTCTATAACAAAATACTCCTCTTCAACACCAATAGTAAAATGATGATAATTTATACTTGCCATATAATGAATTTAAAAGGAAAAAAGATGACTATTAAATTTCAATAATTAAAAAAACAATTTTTGTTTGTTACTACTTCTTTTGATGTATTCACCCCAAGTTAAATTATCTTCATTTTCAACTTGAGCTTGTGCTTTTTCAATAGCATACATAGCAGCAGTTTCAACAACCCATTCAAAATTTTCTTCACCTACACTAGTTCTTTCTGCATCAGGTGCAGGATTACAGAAGTCAATGGCATAAGGCACTCCATCTCTAACTGCTAATTCAACTGTATTAAAATCATACCCTAAATATCTGCAAATTTTTAAAACAATTTCTTCCATTTGTTCCAATCGTTCTGGTGTAGGTTTAAAATCTGCAACATATCTTAAATGATGTGGATTGCGTGGTTCGTAAGACATGATTCGAACGTATTTTCCACCAATGCAATAACACCTGTAATATTCAGTAAATTTAATTTCCTCTTGCAACATCATTACTAATTGTTCAGTTTCTGCATGTTTTTCAAAAAATTCATCTAAGCTATTCAATTGATAAACACTTTTCCAACCACCACCTGCATGAGGTTTCATATATGCCGGAAATCCAATGTATTCAAAAATTCCTTTCCAATCTAAAGGATAAGCTAAATTAGCAAAACTTTCAGCACTTGTATCAACAGGTAAATCTTTTGAAGGTAAAATCACCGTTTTAGGAACGGGTACCCCAATTTTTGTAGCTAAACAATTATTAAAAAATTTTTCATCAGCACTCCACCAAAATGGATTATTAATTACAGCAGTACCACACAAAGCAGCATTTTTTAAATATGCTCTATAAAACGGAACATCCTGACTAATTCTATCAATAATAACAGCATATTCTGTTGGCTCACCCTGCATTACTTTATCAATTGAAACAGGCTCAGCCATTATTCCTTTAACTTTTTTGCCATTTATTCTTTCAACAATTGCTTCAGGAAAGCTTCTTTCTTTTCCATGTAATATGCCAATTTTTTTCATAAGCTTTAAATTAGTGTGTTAACAACAATAATAATTCAATTATACAATGTATCAAAATAAATTAATATGATTATTTTATGCTTTATTAAAACCCAAGATTAATTTAACCCTATTTTTGAGAACTTGGTATAAAGAAAATATATGGTAGATGTAAGATTAGAAATAGTAAAATCAATTTTAAATATTGAACAGTATATTATTTACTCTAATTATTTGGAAAGAGAGGTGATTTATGATGTTTACTATATGCCTGAATTTCTCCAATCAAATCCTAGTTTATTATTGATCAATGATGGCCAAGATTTAGTTAAAATGCAATTTGAAACTATACTTTCTTCATTATTAGAACCACAAGAAATCACTCCAATTTTTTGTGTAGGTATACATTGTTCTGCCGAAAGAAAAAAAGAATATGGAACGAGCTATACTTCAGATTACAAAGGCAGAGGCAATAAAGCAGGCCTGTATACAAAATTTATTTTCGATGAATTATTACCTGACATTAGAAAAAATTATTACAACATTAATTTCAAAGAAAAATCATTTGCTGGTTTTTCATTGGGTGGTTTAAGTGCTTTGGATATTGTTTGGAACCATGCTGCAGAATTTGAGAAAGTAGGGGTTTTTAGTGGAAGTTTATGGTGGAGGAGAAAAGCTTATGATGATGGATATGAAGATGAAAAAGATAGAATAATGCATCATCAATGCTATCAATAATACCATTATTATTTCTATCTGCTTTTTCATC
>JANLVQ010000136.1:0-4020 GCA_031364085.1 Chitinophagaceae bacterium | reverse complement strand
TTATTCAGAGTAGCTAATCGTCAAAATATCAATGTATCAGTTGCTGGTGCTGCTGATAAATCTGATTATTTACTTTCATTAGGTTATTTGAATGAAGATGGTACTATGATTAAAACAGGATTTAAACGTTATAATATGCGTTTAAATGTAAATACTCAAGCAACAGATTGGTTAAAAGCTGGTTTAAATGTTGATGGAGGTTATACTACAAGACAAAATTCATTGAATGGTGGTACTGCAACTAGTAACCCTTTCTATTATTCTCGTCAAATGGGTCCTATTTATCCAGTATATCAACGTAATTTAACAACTGGAGCTTATGTTATTGATCCTGCAACTGGTCAACCTGCATTAGATTGGGGTGTTCCAACTCAAATGGGAACAAGACCATATGCTGGTAATTCTAACAACTTAGGTAGTTTACAATTAGATGATAGAAATTCTAGAAACTTAAATGCAAATGCTAATACTTATTTAGACATTAAATTAAGTAAGCACTTTTCTTTAAAAACTACTTTTGGTATTAACTTATTTAACAGATATAGTACATCTCACCAAAATAGTCAATATGGTGATGCTGCAGGTGTAAAGGGAAGAACAACAAAATCAATAACTTCTAATGTTTCTTATACTTTAAACGAAATATTAAGTTGGAATCAATCTTTTGGTAAACACAATTTTACTGCATTGGTTGGTCATGAGAATTATTTCCTCAGATCTGATTTTACTTCTGCTACTAGAACTGGTTTTGCTTTCCCTGGTCAATCAGAGTTAGGGGCTGCAACTACTCTTGAGGGAGGATTTTCTGAAGTTGACAATCATAGAATTCAATCAGTATTTTCTAGCTTAAACTACGATTTTAATAAAAAATATTTAATTTCCGCAAGTGTTCGTAAAGATGGTAACTCTCGATTTGCTGAGCCAGTACGTTGGGGTGCTTTTTGGTCAGTAGGTGGTGGTTGGAGAGTTTCTGAAGAAGCTTTCTTGAAAAAAGCAAGTTGGATTAATGAGTTAAAATTAAAAGCTAATTATGGAAGCTTAGGCAATGAAGGTATTAATACTTATTACGCTTATCAAAATTTATTCAACTCAGGGTTTAATAACGCCAATGCACCAGGATATATTCCAAGTACTCAACAACCTAACACAGAATTAACTTGGGAAAAACCTACAGGTTCAAACTTTGGGGTTGACTTTGTATTATTCAATAGAAAATTAACCGGTTCTATCGATTACTTTAACAGAGGTTCTTTTGGAATGTTCTTTGATGTGCCTTTACCATTTTCGGGTTTACCCAATGGATTTGTTACAAGAAATATTGCTGAGATGAAAAATTATGGTTGGGAGGTTCAATTAGGATATAATGCCATTACAAAGAAAAATTTCGATTGGAGAATTGATGTAAATTTCACAACTTATAAAAATATTATTACAAAAATGCCGGCTGAAAGAAAAGAAGTAATTCAAGGCACTAAAAAGCTAATGGAAGGTCGTTCAATTTTCGATTTCTTTATGCCAGAATTTTCTGGTGTTGATGCTGCAACAGGCGATGCATTATATTACAGGGATATCTTAGACGCTCAAAATAAACCAACTGGAAACCGTACATTAACCAACAGATATTCTGAAGCAACTCAATATTATATTGGTGGCTCTGCTTTACCTGATTGGTTTGGTGGTGTTACCAATACTTTCAGATTTAGAAATTATGAGTTATCTATCTTAACTACTTTCTCTTATGGTGGTAAGTTTTACGATGGCAACTATCAAGGTATTATGCATTTTGGTTCTTATGGAACTGCTTGGCACCAAGACATCTTAAACAGATGGCAAAAACCAGGCGATGTAACAAATGTTCCTAAAGTGCAAAATGCAGTTGCAAATCAAGATGGTACTTCTTCTAGATATTTATTTGATGCCTCTTACTTAAATATTAAAAATATTACATTAACTTATAATTTACCGAAAGCAACTGCAACTAAATTGCGTTTGAACGGATTATCTGTATTTACTAATGTGGATAATGCTTGGTTATTTACAGCTAAAAAAGGGATGGATCCTCAAAGAAATTTTGGAGGAACTGCTGATGCTACATTCCCACCAACTAGAACAATTACTTTTGGTTTGAATGTTAATCTATAATTTTAAACAATAAAAATTCAACAACATGAATAAATTCCTCAAAATATCAATCTGGACAATGATTCCAGTTTTGATGGTAGGTTGTAAAAAGGATTATTTAGAAACTAATCCTAGCAATGCTGTGGTTAACACATTAATATTTTCAACAACAACTACTTCCAGAACAGCATTGGATGGTATGTACAGAATCACTTTCTCTCATGCACCTGCAGTTGGTTATGGTGCAGGAGCTTTACATGCAGATTTTGGTCAAAAAGCTTATGATCTTGTAAACGACCTTATGGGTAATGATATGGTAGTGCATTCTCAAGGCTATGGCTGGTTTAATAGAGATTACCAGTATGCTGAACATTTAAGAATTCAAGATAACTCTCGTCCTATGGTTTTATGGGGTTACTATTATACATTAATTAATAATGCGAATAACATTATTGTAAATATTGATAAAGCTGAAGGTCCTGTTTCTGAAAAAGAAAGCATCAAAGGACAGGCATTAGCAATGAGAGCATTTTGTTATTATAATTTGATCAATTATTTTCAACAAACCTTCAAAGGCAACGAAAATGCAAAGGGAGTTCCAGTTTATATAGCACCTGCAACTATTGGTTTAGGTAGAGGTACTGTTCAACAAGTTTACACACAGATTGTTAATGATTTAACAGCTGCAGAATTGTTATTAAATGGGAAAGCTGCAGAAGATAAATCTCATATTGGACTACGAACAGTTCAAGGAATTAGAGCTAGAGTTGCCTTAACTATGGAAGATTGGCCAAAAGCTACTCAATATGCTGCCTTAGCACGTACAGGTTATACACCTATGCCAACTACTGAATACACAAAGGGTTTTAATGATTACAACAATACTGAGTGGTTGTGGGGTGGTAAAGTTATTGTTGACCAAGCAACCATTTTTGCTTCATTCTATTCTCATATGGATGCTCAAGCAAATGGTGGGGTAAGTTATGCTGGTTTAGGTGGTCAAAAGAAAATCACTAAAGATTTATACGATCAAATTAACGCTGCAGATATTCGTAAGTCATTATTCAGAACTCCAGGCACTGGAACATCGGGTGTACCTGAGTATTGCCAAACTAAATTTCGTTTAGCTAATCCATCAAGTTGGGCTTCAGATTACTTATTTATGAGAGCTTCTGAAATGTATTTAATAGAAGCAGAAGCCTTTTCACGTCAAGGTAATGATCCTGGAGCAAGAACAGCAATTCAAACATTAGTACAAGCTAGATTCCCTGCTTATACTGCTGCATCTTTAAGTGGTACAGCTTTACTAAATGAAATTATATTGCAAAGAAGAATTGAATTATGGGGTGAAGGATTCTCTTGGTTTGATTTAAAAAGATTAAAAGTAGGATTGAACAGACCAACTGGTATTGGTAATCATGGTGCATTTAACCCTGGTCAAACTGTATTACCTGCTGGTGATATATTATTTGCTTGGAAAATTAGTCAAAGAGAATTTAATACTAATCTTTCTTTAACAGCAGCAGATCAAAATCCATAAACTAAAAAATCTTTAAAGAATTATGAAACAAATTATTAAATACAGCTTCATGGCTTTAGTTCTTATAACAGGATTTACATCTTGTAAAAAGAATAATTTAGTTGTGGACAAGAATCCTATTGTTAGCCCAGCACCTTATGCTCAGATGCTTTACTCTTCGTTTGCCCCAAAAAGTTACTATCTAATTCCTCCTACACCAAAGCCATTTGCAATACCTGTAGGGGTAACCTCAGTAGCTTCAGTTGATAGAACAATTAACTTTACTTATACATCACCTACTGGTGCTGTTGCAGGCACTCATTATACTGCACCTGCTTCTGTAACAATCAAAGCTGGTCAAGCTTTAGATACTTTGAGAA
>JANLVQ010000135.1:0-3229 GCA_031364085.1 Chitinophagaceae bacterium | reverse complement strand
TTGAAAAATGCATGATGCCAGTTGCAAAAAATCTAAAATTCGATGCTGCTCTTGGAATATCAACAATTTTGCTTAGCCATAATGGTTTTCCATTATCAATGGTTTCGGCAAGTGCTAAATTTTCTATATTTTCATCAATTAAATCTGCAATTTTATTTAAGATTTTAAAGCGTTCTTCGTTTGTTGTTTTACTCCACGTAATGAAAGCCTTTTTTGCAACATTTACAGCAACTTCAACATCTTGTTTATTACTATTGGGAACTTGACTAAAAACTTCTCCAGTTGCAGGATTAATACAATCCATAAATTTCCCTGAAAGTGGGGCAATTAAATTTCCACCAATATAGTTTTCTAAATGATAAGGTATGGATAGGTTCATTTTTTGGATAGTTTATATGCTTCCAGTTCTTCCACCATCAACGGGAATACTTACACCTGTAATATAAGATGCTGCTGGAGATGCTAAAAATGCAACTACATTACCAATTTCATTTGGTTCTGCAAATCTTTGCATAGGAATTTCATGTTGCATGGCTTTTTCTATATCAGCAATAGCCTTATCTTTTTTTGTAGCATTAACTTCAATAATACTTTTTAGTCGTTGTGTTGCAGTTGCACCTGGCAAAACATTATTTACAGTAATATTAAACTGCCCTAATTCATTAGCCATAGTTTTACTCCAACTTGCTACAGCTCCTCTAATAGTATTTGATACACCTAAATTTGGTAATGGTATTTTAACAGATGTTGAAATAATATTTATTATGCGACCATATCCTGCATTTTTCATTCCTTCAACAACAGCTTTTGTAAGTATATGGTTACAAATTAAATGCCTATTGAAAGTATTAATAAATTCTTCTTCCTTTGCAATGCTTATTAAACCTGCATTTGGACCACCAGAATTATTTACAAGAATATGTATAGTATTTGTTTTTACATAATTTTCTATAGCATTTTTAACTATTTCTGGTTCATCAAAATTTGCTACTAAATAATTATGTTGTTGAGATAGAGTAGTATCTAATTTTGAAACAGCTTCTTTTAAACTCATTTCATTTCTAGCCATTAAAATACAATTAGCACCTAGTAATGCTAATTCTTTAGCTGCTGCAAAACCAATTCCTTGGGAGCTGCCACAAATGAGAGCATTTTTATTTAATAAAGACAAATTCATAGTTTTCAAAAGTAATTGATATTTTTATTAACTGATTTGAACCATTTAAATTCTTTTTTGAATTTAATAAATAGCAGTAATGAGTTATTATTGCTATGAATAAAAATTAATTTAACTCATCATTTAAAAAAAATTGTATGCCAGTTATAGCTCCTTTTAATTTAAAAAAATGGATTGAAGAACACAGAGATTTATTAAAACCACCAGTAGGTAATCAATGTATTTATAAAGATGCTGAAGATTTTATTGTTATGGTTGTTGGGGGACCAAACTCAAGAAAAGACTATCACTTTAATGAAACAGAAGAACTCTATTATCAGTTAGAAGGAAATATTGTTGTAAAAATTATTGATAATGGAGAACCAAAAGACATTCACATTAATGAAGGTGATATGTTTTTATTACCCCCTAGAACTCCTCATTCACCACAGCGTGGCCCAAATACAATTGGATTAGTAATTGAAAAAGTTAGAAAAGATGAAGAAGATGGATTTATTTGGTTTTGTGAAAACTGTGGCAATATGTTACACGAAGAAAAACTAGTTGTTAGTGATATAGTTTTACAATTGCCACCTGTAATGAATAAATTTTATGGTAATGAAGAACAAAGAACTTGCAACAAATGTGGAAGTGTAATGCAGCCTCCAGTTAAAAAATAAAATTTATTCTTTTAATCTAATTTTATTTTTATGAGGGGCTAATTTTAGTTCATAACTAAATCCAACCAATAAAAATTCTTGATTTATTTTGCCCCAAGTAAAAAGATATTCAACATGTGGCGATATTTTGCCTATTGCATATTTAATTCCTAAACCAGTATTGAATGACCAAAAATGATCAGTATGTACTTTACCTAGCCGAATGAATTTTTCTTTATCGGATGTATGACTAAAACCCATTATAGGATAGAATTTCCAATGTTTTGATATGCTAATATTATAATGAAAATTATAACTGAATTCCCATACTGAAAGATCAATTTCGTTTACTGTATGTTCAGAATTATTTTCTCTTTCAATGAAATTTTTATTAAAAAATCTGTTGATTTCTACACCACCTGAAAGACTTTCGTTAAAATGATAAAAAATACTTACGTTAATGCCATTCAAAGCAATTTTAGTATTTGTTACTTCAGAACAATCGAGGCTAATATGATGTTGTGCAAAGGGTGAGTGGGATATGAATAAAAAGCAGGTTATGAAAATTAATTTTGGCATAATTTATTTTTCATTATGCAAAGTGAAATCTAAAATTTAGCTTAAAATCTAAAATTTATCATTAATAAATATGATTTTAATCACCTAATTGTTACACAAAAACAAGTAAATAATTATTTTGTTCAGTCATTTGATATTTTTGAACATTATTTTTAAATATGAAAATTGATATTCATACGCATATCATGCCCAATAAAATGCCTAATTGGATTCAAAAATTTGGCTATGGTGATTTTATACATCTTGAACATAGAAATTGCAAGGCTTGTATGATGAAAGGTGATAAACTTTTTCGTGTTGTAGAAGATAATTGTTTTAATGTGGATATTCGGTTACAAGAAATGTTGGATACTAACGTGTCAGTTCAAGTACTATCAACTATTCCAGTTTTATTTAACTACTGGGCAAAAGGAAAAGATGGGTTAGAAACTGCACGTTTTTTGAATGATCATATTACCGAAAGTGTTCAAAAACATCCAAAACATTTTGTTGGGTTAGGTACTGTTCCTTTACAAGATATTGATTTAGCTATTAAAGAAATGGAAAGATGTGTATTTGAACTTAAAATGCCTGGTTTAGAAATAGGCTCAAACATCAATGGCAAAAATTTAAGTGATGAAATTTTCTTTCCTTTTTATGAAGCAGCTGAAAAAATTGGCTGTGCTTTGTTTGTACATCCATGGGAAATGGTGGGTGAAGATCAAATGCAAAAGTATTGGCTACCATGGCTTGTAGGTATGCCTGCAGAAACTACTAGAGCTATTTGTAGTATGATATTTGGTGGAGTTTTTGAAAAATTTCCAAAGCTCAGAGTGGCATTTGCACATGGTGGTGG
>JANLVQ010000127.1:0-21820 GCA_031364085.1 Chitinophagaceae bacterium | reverse complement strand
GACGCTACGATTTTGTTGATTTGTTTCATGTTTGTGTTGTTTAGTTGTTTAAAGAGAATGTAAAATTGAAACAAACTACCAACCTGCACAATCCCTTGAATTAGGGGGTAATGCTGAAACGCTTATAAATAAAGGGGTTTATGATTTTTTTATCCTATAAAAAAACAAAAAAGCCCTAGCTGAAGAGCTAAGGCTTAAAAATATGGTTATAAGAAAATTAACCTGGAACCCTCGAAATGTACTTTTCAATTTCTTTAATCTGATCAACAGTTTGCTTAGCTTTTGGTTTGCAGGCTTTAGCTTTTCTGAAATAATCTTTAGCAGCTCTAAATTCTCTTTTATTCATAAATATTTGACACATACTTAAAAGAGCAATAGCTTCACTTTCTTTATCACCAACACCGATTCTTAAAGCAGCCCTAATATAACTTTCACCTTGTTTAAAATCTCCTTTTTGCAAACTCATCATACCTAATTGTAATTTGTTTGCACCTTCAGCTTCAGCCATTGGAGCTCCTAATTCGCTACTTTTTTTAAGGTGTTTTTCAGCACTATCAAAATCTTGTTTCATCATGGCCAAGTTACCTTTTAAAGTGTAATAAGTTGAACGAACAGGCTTGTATAATAAATTAGGATATTTAATACTATTCAGAATTTTTTCTACTTCTTCTATTTCCCCCCTCTCCATAGGTTCTTGAACTAAACGTAAAGGACCAATAAAAAAATGACTAAACAATGCAATTACTCCAACAAAATATAACACAAATGCTGGCCAGAAGCCAGAAGTGTAATTCACTAAAATTGCTAAAAGAATAGCAATAATTCCTAAAGCAAACCTATACCGTATGATTGTATTGTAAAACTTCATTTCATTAAAATTAGGCGGCAAAAATAGAGATTGCAAAATGAACAAGGAAGATTATTTGTAATAAGCTGTGTAGTAATATAACTTCGTTAATAAATTAGAAATTTATTCATGAAGTTTATCTCGAAAAAAAGTGTGATGATATTATTAGTTATGATATCAGTAAGCTTTTCTTTTTCTCAAACAAAATCAAAACCATTTTTTGCAAAAAGTATAGGCAAAATTCCAGCCCTATTATATGGTTTAGGCGATGATAGATTAGGTGGTGCAAAAATGGGCTATATAGATACAGCCATTAACTTTAAAGTAATAGATACAAGCCAAACACCTTGGAAAGTACAACTATCCAAATACAGAACAGCCTTTATTGAAAAAGAACAATTGCAAATAGATTCTACAATTAAAGAATGGCCTTTTTATCTCTCAAAAAATTTTAAAGTATTTGGCACAGATAGTATTTATGACATTTTAACCATTAATCTTGATGCTAAAAAGCCTTATCGTTCTTGGATGCAACTTAGTCCTACAGCAATACAATTAGAAATATTTGGAGTTCAAAGCAACACCAATTGGATTACTCAATTACCATCTACCCTTAAAGAAATAAAAAATGTGTATTATACACAAACTGAGGAAGATGTAATGCTAGTTACCATTGAATTAAAACATAAAAACCACTGGGGTTATTCAGTTAGTTATAATGAAAATCAATTAATAGTAAAAGTAAAGAAACAACCATCCGTTTTAAACATTAAAAATATTAAAATTGCTATTGATGCAGGACATGGTGGAACCAATTTAGGTGCTGCTGGTGCCACAACAAAAATTGTAGAGAAAGAGTATACTTTAAAATTTGCAATAGAATTGAAAAAATATTTAAAGAAAATGGGAGTGAAGAAAATTATTATGACAAGGGAAACTGATACTACACTTGATATGAAAGATAGAATCTTGTTTTTACAACAACAAGAACCCGATATTTTAATTAGTATTCATTTAAACTCTAATGCAGATAAAGAAGTTCAAGGCTATGGTACATTTTATAGACATATTGGCTTTAGACCCCTAAGTCTGAGCATTTTAAAAACAATGAAAGAAACTACACTTAAAGAATATGGCAATGTGGGTAGTTTTAATTTTGGATTAAGTGGACCAACAGATTTTATTAATTGTTTATTAGAAGTTGGCTTTTTAAGCAATTATGAAGATGAAACAAAAATGGCAAAACCCAGTTTTCAAAAACTTACTGCAACAAAGGTTTACAAAGGCATTGTTGAATGGCTAAAAGAAGTGCAAATGGGCAAATAAAAAAATTGGCCCCGATGGAAATCGAGGCCTCAACCAAAACTAACTGCTTATGAGAAAAATAAATATCTTAAATATTTATTTAAAGAAACATAGTACCAAAATCCTTGCCAAAATAATTTTATAATGTTAATTCTGTATTAACAAGAGCTATTTTTTACAACTTTCAACAAATTTATTTTAAATAACTTACAATTAATAGACCTTATGCTTTTGCTGAAGTTTAAATGCGAATGTTAATTTAATGTAAATTCTATTGTATAAAACGAGCTGCTAATTCTTTACTTGGAATCATGCAAGTTTCTTTCTTACCAAAAATTTTATATCTATTCTTAGCTATTATATTATAAAAAAAATCTCTAATAAATTTTGGTATAAAATAAAACGGGTAAACACATTTCCAAAATCCTCCAAGCTCAACTAATAAAAGTATTGCTGCTGTTGATTTAGTGTAAATCTCATCATTTATCAATACTATTACAGAATTCATCTCATCATCTTTAATTACTTTTTTTTGCAAAATAATTTTTCCAATATTCGATTGTAGTGTTGCAAATTTTATTATTGCTTTTTCATCTCTTTTAACAATAAAATTTACAAAACCATTGCAAAGGATACAAACGCCATCGAACAGTACAATTATTTCTTTATCTTTTTTCATCTCTAATTTGCAAAGTAAAGAATACATTCTAAATAAACTTTACCACTTGCAAAAAATCAATCAATCTATCTTTGCCCCATGCATTATGTTTCGGTAGAAAAATTAACCAAATCGTTTGGTATAACTCCCCTTTTTAAAAATATTACTTTCCATATTAGTCAGGGAGATAAAATTGCTTTAATAGCTAGAAATGGAACAGGTAAATCCACACTCTTAAAAATTCTTTCAGGTAAAGAAACTGCAGATGAAGGCAAGGTTTGGATTAACAAAGAAGTTACTGTTGCATTGTTTGAACAAGACCCCAATTTAGAAGAAGATAAAAGTATTATCGATAATATTTTACATGCCAATCATCCTGCAGTAAAAGCAATTAAACAATATGAGTTAGCTATTGAAGATAATGATACTGATGCAATACAAGATGGTATTGTTTTAATGGAAGAATTACAAGCCTGGGATTTTGAAGCTAAAGTAAAACAAATTTTAGGCAAGCTCAATATTCATCATTTACAACAACAAGTAAGTACATTAAGTGGTGGCCAAAGAAAAAGAGTAGCCTTAGCTCAAACCCTTGTAGATATTGGCTTTGAACAAAATCATACTTTGTTAATTATGGATGAACCCACCAATCATTTAGATGTTGAAATGATTGAGTGGTTAGAAAATTATTTATTAGCAGAAAATGTTACTTTATTAATGGTAACACACGATAGGTATTTTTTAGATGCTGTTTGTGATGAAATTTGGGAACTTGATAGAGAAGATTTATTTGTTTACAAAGGCAACTACGAAAACTACTTAAATAAAAAAGCTGCAAGAATAGAAAACGATCAAGCAAATATCAATAAAGCCAAAAGCGAGTTTAGAAAAGAGTTGGAATGGATGCGTAAACAACCCAAAGCAAGAACAACAAAATCTAAAAGTCGACAAGATAATTTTTACGAAATAAAAGATAAAGCATCACAAAAAATTGATGATTCACAATTGCAATTGCAAATAAAAATGAGCAGGATTGGTGGTAAGGTTATTGAACTTAAAAAAGTGAATAAGTCTTATGGCAATAAAGAAATTTTAAAAGCATTCGATTATACTTTTAATAAGGGTGAAAGGCTTGGTGTTATTGGAAAAAATGGCGTAGGCAAATCTACTTTTTTAAATATTATACAAGAGGTAGAAAAACCAGATTCTGGTAAAGTTAATATTGGCGATACCATAGTTTTCGGCAATTTTTCTCAGCAAGGATTAGAGTTTAAAGATAATGTTCGTGTGATTGAATATGTAAAAAACATTGCCGAAAATTTCCCATTGGCAAAGGGAGGAAGCATCAGTGCAGCACAATTTTTAGAGTTATTTTTATTTACTCCCGAAAAGCAATACACCTACATTCAATCTTTAAGTGGTGGAGAAAAAAAGCGTTTGCAATTACTTACTATTCTGTTTAAAAATCCTAATTTTTTAATTTTGGATGAGCCTACTAACGATTTAGATTTACCTACTTTGGCTGTATTAGAAAATTTTTTACAAGACTTCCCTGGTTGTGTTGTAATTGTTAGTCACGATAGATATTTTATGGATAAATTGGTAGATCATTTATTAATTTTTGAAGGCAATGCTATAGTTAAAGATTATCCAGGAAATTATTCTCAATACAGAATTTGGCTTGATGAAGAAGAATATAAAAACAAACAACCTGTAAAAATTAAAGAACAAATTATTGTTGCACAACCAAAAGCTAAACAAAAAATTTCTTTTAAAGACAAGCACGAGTTTGAACAACTAGAAAAAGAAATGCCCAAATTAGAAAGAGAAAAAAAAGAAATTGAACTAAAACTAACTTCAGAAAATTTAAGTTTCGATGATATAAATAAACTTAGCATTCGAATTGGCGAAATCTCTAAAATACTTGCAGAGAAAGAAATGCGATGGTTAGAGTTGAGTGAAATTTTGGTTTAGAAAAATCTAATATTTTTGAATCGATATTTAATAACTTTTAGTAAAAACATCTTTTGTGGAATAATTTAGGTAATCTCTTTCATCATTAATCTATAGGGTTATGAATATATTAATTGCTTAAAATTTTACCCTAAAAGGTACAATTTTATAATAATCATATTAATATATACCCTTTAAGGTAAATATTTGCTAAGTTTAATTATATTACACCCTTTAAGGTATATTATGAAATTACATGAATTTGTTAAAGCAAAAAGAAAAGCTGTGAGTTTAACACAACCAGCACTAGCTGAAAAAGCTGGAGTCGGCTTACGTTTTATACGTGAATTAGAAAGAGGAAAAAAAACTTTAAAACTTGATAAAGTAAACCAGGTACTGAAATTATTTGGTACTGAAGTAGGTGTTGTACAAATCAAACAAGATTAATTATGGCAAGCAGAAGAGCAGAAATACAAATGCATACTGAGCTGGCCGGTTGGCTATCACAAGATGAAAATGGATATCATTTTAAATATGATTCAAATTATCTAAAGGCTAATGCTCCTATGCCCATAAGCTTAACATTGCCCTTGCAAGAAACGCCATTTACCAGCAAAGTTTTATTCCCTTTTTTCGATGGCTTAATTCCAGAAGGATGGCTGCTAACTATTGCAGAAAAAAACTGGAAATTAAATCAAAGAGACCGTTTTGGGCTTTTACTAGTCTGTTGTAAAGATTGTATAGGTGCAGTTAGCGTTCATCCAATAATTGAAGAAGACTAATGAATCATAAATGTCTATACTGCTATAAACCTTTGAGTGATCTTGATATGGATTTTCATCCTGCTTGCTCTAAAAAAATATTCGACCAGGCAGAGCCACCCATATTGCCATACAATGAAAATGATTTAGAACAACTTGCTAAGGAAGTCATTCAAAATCATACCACAATTACAGGCGTACAAGCTAAATTATCACTACATATTTCTAAAACCAATGCAAACAATCCGATCAAAAAATTTACTATTGTTGGTTTATGGGGTGGCTATATTTTAAAACCACCATCACAATATTATGTACATCTGCCAGAGGTAGAAGATTTAACCATGCATCTTGCTTCTATAGCCAAAATTAAAACGGTTCCTCACTCTTTAATAAAATTGCAATCTGGCAACTTGGCTTATATCACCAAAAGAATAGATAGAGTAAAAAAAGGTAAACTGCACATGGAAGATATGTGCCAGTTAACAGAACGACTAACTGAAGAAAAATATAATGGCAGTTACGAGCAAATTGCAAAAGCCCTATTAAAATATTCTGCAACACCAGGATTGGATGTAGTTAATTTTTTCGAGATGCTGTTGTTTTCTTTCTTAACAGGCAATGCCGATATGCACATGAAAAATTTTTCACTTATCGAACAAAAAGGTTTGGGCATGGTATTATCACCAGCTTATGATTTAGTGGCTACTACTTTAGTGAATGAAATGGATAATGAAGATTTAGCTTTAACGTTAAATGGTAAAAAAAGAAAAATCACTAGAAATGATTTTATAACTGCTTTCAATAATTTAAAATTGGATGAGAAACAACAGCAGAATATTTTTTTAAAAATGGAAAAAAGTAAAGCAAAATGGTTTCAGCAAATCGATAATAGTTTTTTACTTGATATTTATAAAAGAGGTTTTAAGGTTTTGATTGAAGACCGATTTAAACAATTAGTTTAAGACATAAAATTTTGATGTGATAAAGATTGGTCGTTAAAAAGGTATTAAAAATTGGAGCTGATATTTTACATTCGTTCAATTAGTGTGTCAATTACAATTTTGAATGCTTCCTCATGATTATATTTTTCATCTGGTCTCAACAATGCAGCAATGTCACCTAAAAAATCAGCATCACCTCTTTTGGCTTCAAGATTCATAAGGAATTCTTTTTTAGAAGGTATTGGTTTTTCCAAAGAGAAGTTCATGTATTCCTTGTAGCATTTTACGAGAAGGTCAGGATTGAGATTTGAAGTAGTAAGTGCTTTCCATAAATCAAACAAGTCCCTTCCTTTCCTTCGCTGATATAATGCTCTTAGTTTAGTTCCCAAAAGTTCTTCTAACTGGTAGGTAATCAAGTTACACTCACCATTGAACCATAAAGATTTTACTTCAAATGGTTTTTTCTCCCAACCTAAAACCGTAAAGTGTTCTCTGCAATTTGTTTCAATCTTTAATCGTAGAGAAACTATCGGTGGAAATTCTGAATCAAATCTGAATTTCATTGTTGCCATCGTTTCACCTGCTTCAACTTTTGCTTTGCCTAAAAAGGATAATGCTTCTCGGATATGGTCTATGACTTTTCCAATTGAACCTGCTTTGATTTGAACCAAATCAATGTCCTCTGAATATCTCGGCTGTGGTTTTAAATAAAGTTTATGCAATGCTGTTCCACCTCTGAACGCTAAACTGTTAGCAAGAAAATCGTCTTTGAAGATTTCAACCAATGCTCTGCAAATAACAAGGTCTTGTTCTACCTGCTCGTTTGTTTGCCAAGGAACATTATTGCTCCATTCTGTTATGTATGCTTGTGGAATCATTAGTCAATTTCAATTTCTGCGTTAATCATCAACTTCCATTTCTCACTGAGAACTTCTTTGTTTTTCTTGCCTGATGCTTTCAATGGAATCAAGTAAAATTTTATTCCCGCTTTTTTGCAACGCGAAAATATTCTGTCGGCAATTTCCTTCTTGTTTAAAATTTCATCTAACACAAAACCTAATCTTTGCAGAGATGAAACGCTTGCATAGTTTATCAATTCCTCGCTTACATCATTTCGTTTTACTGTTTCAAGCAACTCGTTTATTACAGTTGATGCCCTGTTCAGTCCTCCAATTTTCTTTTCATAACTAATCAAGTCAATTGCTGTCAACAACGGGTTTGAGATATTGATATATCCTGTTTCGGTTTTCTTTTTTTCAGTCAGAGTTTCAGGTGGAAGTTGTCTTGTGCTGATGTAATTTATTTTAAGTCCTTTCTTACTCGTTGCTCTCAACACAGGATATTCAGTTACCACAAAATATTCTTGTGGCTGTTGATGCGATGCTCCGTGAAGTGCTGCTGCATTTAAAAGTGCTACATAGTATTTGCGTTCAAGAAATTTCATCAGTCCGTCAACAAACATTGCTGGCGGTAAAATTCCCTTTGAAGAATATTGCGGTGGAATGATTACATAGTAACCTTTGAAAATAGAAACTACTTTTTGCTTTTGAACCAATCTGTTTAATCCAAACTTTATGGTTATTGTGGAATCGTTTTCAAATTCTTTTTTCACCTCCTTCAGGCTAAAAGAGATTTTCCCTACTGAGAGTCGCTTGGTTATCCAGGTTTCTATTCGGTTATAGTTTACTGCTGAAATCATATAGAGTAAATTTTTGCGAAAGGTAGC
This sequence comes from Chitinophagaceae bacterium, assembly GCA_031364085.1. Classification (GTDB taxonomy): domain Bacteria; phylum Bacteroidota; class Bacteroidia; order Chitinophagales; family Chitinophagaceae; genus CAIVPM01. The sequence goes on along the minus strand of JANLVQ010000127.1, from coordinate 13,626 downwards.
ACATTTCACTACTTATCGCAAAATATTTCTAACTATTTATTGGAAACTTTGTTTGAGTTCTGCTAAACTAAATGCCAACTTAACATTTGACTGACATTCTTCAATCCAATATTCTAAGCGTTTGTAATTACTGTCAGAAACCATGTGAGATAATTTTTGCGAAAGATACCACTTTTCGGTGCTTTACGCAAAATAATTCTAAATCAATTTTTAAATTGTTTTGTAAAAAACGCATGTTTTAATTCAGAAAGTAATGTATAATTTAATGATATCCTTGGCATGTAAGATTGCAAATAGATATAAAATTTTGATGTGATAAAGATTTGTCGTTAAAAAGGTATTAAAAATTGGAGCTAATATTTTAATAAAATATGTCGAACTCCATGTTCGATTCTAGCAACTATTTCAGGCTTTTCTATATCTATAAAATTTTGCTTGTAATTCCTCAGTTTTTAAAATTGTAATTTTTTTAATTTTTCTTGGGTATCTCTTTTCTTATCTAAGTTTGGAGATAGTTCATTTGTTATTTTAACTTTTTAAACATAATTTATTTTATTATTAGTATCGAGGATGATTAGTATATTTCTTTCTCACAACGTCTCCTTACATATTGAAAAAAAATTGCAATATATTCACAACAATTCTTGCAAAGACAAATGGAGTTTAGTAAATAGTTCAATAGATTATTAACAAGCACAACGTCCCTTGGCTTATACAAAAGGCTTTGCTATGAGACGTTGTGGCGAAGAAATCTAGTCAATAAGATAGGGCTTAATGACAAAAGCCCAATTTGCAAGGAATTAATATTCAACGATAAAGAAGTTTATTTTTTGGGTATGATGCATCTAGCTTCAAATGAATTTTATGAAAATACAAGAAAAATTATTGCAGATTTTCAACAAAGAGGGTTTATTTTTTTTGTAGAGTTAGTTGGAGAAAAAAATAAAATACAAGATTCCTTAAATTTGAAAAAAATTAGGAAATTAATTGGATTAGATTTAACAACTAAATACTCACAAAATAATAACCCAATTTTAAGAAATATTATTTAAAAATACAATCTAATAGATCAACCAAAATACAGTAGCCTAGGGCTTTTGAATTATACTAGAACAGATTTAAGCCCTTTTGAAATGATAAATTTATACGAAAAAAAATATACCCCAGTTTTACTTGATAGTTGCGACTTAAAAACAAAATTGGGAGAATCTTATAACTGCAAAACAAATACTAATCTGCGAAATATTTTTACTGAAGAAATCATTTTTAATGAAAGAAATAAACTCATCATAAATGCTATATTAAATTCGAATTACAAAAAAATAGTTGTAATTTATGGCAAAGAACACTATAAAGGAATTGTTAAAGAATTAGAAAATTTAAAATAATACTAAACTCAACCTCAATGAAAGCAAAAATGAAAAATCTACTATTCATATTTTTAATTCAAATAATTTGTTCCTCAATTTATGCTCAAAAGCATTTTACATTAGGTATTGATTGGGTATTTTATAGTTCTGAAACAAGCAATGCAATTAAGTTAGACAATTTTAATAAAGGAAGTGGTTTACAATTAACATATCGAAAAAATATATACAATAATAATTTTTTAACTTTAAAGCTAACTGGAGTTGAATCTTCTAAAAATTTATATAATCTACAAAGCTTAAGAGTTGGCTATGAAGTAGGAAATATACACAAAATAAAAAATTTATTTCTAATAACTGAGCTTGGTATTAATCGTTTTAATTCTATTAAATTATCTAAAAGTTCTTATACAATTGCACCTTCATTAGGTATAGCTTACAATCTAAACTTAAACAAATATTTTATATTGAGGGCTTCTAATGTTATCGAGTTTAATCTACCTACAAATATTGGTTCCTTTTTTAGTAATTCTAGCTTTGGTTTACACTATAAGTTTAATAAGGAAAAGACTGTTAATGGAAAAGATAATTAACGGATTAGAATTTATTGTTTTAGTGGGGGTATCTTGTTCTTCGAGGCTTCTTGTAGCCTCATGAGTATTACTATATTTCTTCCCCACAACGTCTCCTTAAAAGGCTTGTGAGTTAGCCAAGGGACGTTGTGGTGAAAGAAATTTCCTTCGCAGCAACGTCTCCTAAAGCGTAGGGAAAAGAGCGTAAGCAAGGGACGTTGCGTTGTAACTTTTCGTGGTTACTGTTTTTAGTTTTCTTCTCCAACTATACGAAGCATGTTGCTTCGCTAGTTTATTCTTTCCCCACAACGTCCCTTTAGCCTACACACAAAATACCTTGCAAGGAGAAGGTGTGGCGAAGAAATGGCTCTGCCTTTGGCGATGGAATGGATTGTATAAGACGAAAAAGTTGTTCAGTATCGGCAACATCGGTCATTCGCATTTTGCCATCTTCTGCAGGTAATTTCAAACGGTTACAATTTGTAACCGTTTCATTTCCCTCTTTGAGAAGTCGGTGTTTTAAGACTTTCCAATAATTTCTTGCCCCCTGAAAATTCTCTTGGTCAGTTAGCACACTAATAACATCTACAATTGATAGATACCATTTTTCCCGCTCTGCATCCCAAAGTGTTCTAACTTTTTTGTCTTCAAATATTTTTATTTCGTTTTTCTGTTCCATCGTTTTTCTTTTTCAAATAGTTACAAATTGTAACGGCTTCAATCATTTCATGTGGCAAACTGATTCAATGAAATTTTGGTTTAATTTATTTTTCTTTCAATGCCACTTTTTCTAAACATTGCCCAATAAAAGTTAATACTTCTTCTTTACCTGTTTTCTTTTCTGCACTGGTTATAAAACTTTGTGGTAAAAACTCCCACACTTCTTTTAGTGCATTTAAAAATGCATCATGATTTCTTTTTACAACACCTGGTTTTTCTTTATCGGCTTTTGTAAAAACTAATGTGAAAGGAATTTGCCATTCGCCTAATTGATTCACAAATTCCAAATCTATTTTTTGAGGTTTATGTCTACTATCAATTAAAATAAAAATATTTATAAGGTTCTCTCTTTTTCGCAAATAATTTTCTATCATTTGTTCCCAACGTCTTCTACTACTTTGAGCAACTTTTGCATAACCATAACCAGGTAAATCAACCAAATACCATTTACTATTAATTTCAAAGTGGTTAATGAGTTGCGTTTTACCAGGATTTGCAGATGTTTTAGCCAAATTTTTTTGGTTCACCAGCATATTTATTAATGATGATTTGCCAACATTACTTCTTCCAATAAAAGCAAATTCTGGTTTATCTGCTTTGGGGCATAAATCGATACTTGGAGCAGATATTAAATATTTGGCAGATTTGATTTGCATTTTGCAAAGGTAAGCCAAGAGTTAGTTTTGCTTATTAATCAAATCTAAAATAGAATTATTCTACATTTGAGCGATAATAAATTTTTAAAATAAACATCAGGTATCAGTATGAATTTTATTAAACCAATTACAGTTTTTCTTTTTACATTTATTTGCATAAACTCATTCTCACAAATCACAGAAAAACATTACAAGATATTTTCTGTTAAACAGAACAAAGAAGTAAAGCTTGAAGACATTGCTACTGATATGGCAAACTACAATGTATTGTTTTTTGGAGAAGAACATAACGATTCTGTTACTCATTATTTAGAACATAAAATGTTTGAATTGTTGTTTCAAAAATTTTCAGCTAATACAACTTTGTCTTTAGAAATGTTTGATAGAGATGTACAAACCACAATGAACGAATATTTAAAAGGAGATATTAGAGAAAGAAATTTTTTAAAAGATGCCAGAGTTTGGAATAATTATAGAGATTACAAACCCATGGTTGAATTGGCAAAAAAAAATAATTTAGATATTGTGTGTGCCAATGCTGCTGGGCGTTACACTAACTTGGTTGGAAGAAAAGGTCAAAATGCTTTAATAGCTTTGTCCGAAGAATCTAAAGAAAATTTTGCTCCATTGCCATACGATACAGCATCAGGAAAATATTATGAAAAACTGATGGCACTAACTTCTCATAGTTCATCAACAGATACTAGCAAAAAAGTTATGCCTGTAATGGCAATGGGTGCATTTAATTTAATTTTAAGTCAATCTTTATGGGATGCAACTATGGCTTATTCCATTGTTGAATATTGGAAAAAACATAAGCAAAATAAAATCATGCACGTTAATGGCAGATTTCATAGCGATGAAGGATTTGCTGTTGTAACACAATTAAAAAAATATAAATCAAAAATTAAATCTCTTATTATTTCTACAGGCTCAGATGAATCTTTTCCTAATATTGATTGGAGTAAATATCTTCATCTTGGCGATTATATTATTATTACAGATCCATCAGTTCCTAAAACATATAAATAATTTTTTCAGCACTTTTGCAACACATAAAAAATGAGTTATGCAGTTTAGAAATTTTAAAATGGTGGGTTATGTAGTTTATGGTCGTGGAAGTTTTAATCAATTGAATGAAATTATTGCACCACATCGCAAACCCAATGCTCCAATGATTTTTTTGGTCGATCATTTTTTTGAAGGAAAAAATTTAGTGAATAGAATACCCTTACAAGGTAACGATAAAATTATTTTTGTTGATGTTACCTATGAGCCCAAAACTAAACAAGTAGATGCTTTGGCTCAACAATTAAAAGATGAATTTGGAACTGTTAGTGGTGTAATTGGAATTGGTGGAGGAAGTACAATGGATTTGGCAAAAGCAGTTGCTTTAATGATGAATAATACTGGCAGCAGTGCAGATTATCAGGGTTGGGATTTGGTAAAACAACCTGGTGTTTATAAAGTGGGTATTCCAACTTTAAGTGGTACTGGTGCAGAAGTTTCTAGAACTACTGTTTTAACAGGACCAACAAAAAAATTGGGAATGAACAGCGATTTTACACCCTTCGATCAAATTGTATTAGATCCAGAATTAACTAAAAATGCACCAGTAAATCAGCGTTTTTATACCGGTATGGATTGCTATATTCATTGCATAGAAAGCCTTACTGGCACTTATTTAAACGAATTTAGCAAAAGCTATGGCGATAAAGCTTTGCAATTGTGTAGAGAAGTTTTTTTGGGTGAAGGAGAATGGAATGAAACCAGTGATGATAAATTAATGATGGCATCTTATGCAGGTGGAATGAGTATTGCTTACAGTCAGGTTGGTGTGGCTCATGCAGTAAGTTATGGATTAAGTTATTTGTTAGGCACCAAACATGGCATTGGAAACTGCATTGTGATGAATCATTTGGAAGAATATTATCCCAAAGGAGTAGCAGAGTTTAAACAAATGGTTGAAAAAAATAATATCGATATTCCTCAAGGTATTTGTAGTGGTTTAACTGATGAACAGTTTGAAACTATGATGAATGTTAGCTTAGGTATGAAACCACTTTGGGAAAATGCTTTAGGTAAAAATTGGGAATCGATAATGTCTCGAGAAAAACTAAGAGCCCTCTACGAAAAATTATAATTTAAATCCTACAGTCATCATAATGTTTTGAATATTGCCTGTTTGTGCAGCAAAGGTGTTGGCTTTATCATTTAATCTGTACGGAAACTGAGCATCATTAACTATGCTATGAGCAAAAGCAAGGTCTATAAACATGCCATGATTTCTATAACCTAAGCCTCCACTTAAAACTATTCTATCTGCTTTAATAGCATCAGCTTGGTAAGGACTACCATAATAAGCAGCACCCAATCTAAACATCCAAGGGTCAAATTTAATTTCTCCTCCTAACTTAAAATTAAAATTGCCTTTGTAAGTGTTCTTAGTTGTGTTGTTTAAAGTTTCGTAATAATTTTTTACCAATTCACCGTTATCATCGGTCTTTAAAAATCTTGCACCTTTATAATTTACAAATTCAATATCTGCACTTAAAAATGCTCTTTGCTTTTTAGTGTTTTCTACTTCTCTAAACACATAACTTGCACTGGCTATAAATCTATAGGGTGTAACTAAAGTATAATTTCTTTCGCCAGCATTATTACTGTTTAATGCATTACTTGATTCACTAACGATTCCTGCATACGCTTCAGTATTAGTTGTTATTGAAGCCCTGATTTTATCTTTAAAGCTGATGACTTGCGGAGTATGAAAAGCAAAACCTAAACGCCAAAATTCTGCAGGTTTATAGATGGTGCCCAATTTCATACCAAGCCCAATACCAGTAGATTGAAACGACTCTTTAAAATTGAAAGAAGCAAAATTATTATTAGGATTAGTAGTGGCATCGGTTTCAGAATATTCCAATTCTCTTTTATAGCTGATGATAGGTATAGCTAAACTTGCTCCAACATAAAATTTGTCACTGTAATTTCCTGCAAATGCCAAACTCAATTCATGATAAGCACCACGAGTTTGTGCATTATAGTTTTGTATAACACCTGTTGATATAGGCACTAAACTTTTATATCCAATAAATTTTCCTGAGTTATCGGCTAATGTATCTACTAAATAAGTCCTAAAAGCTAGTGAAGATCCGAAAATATAATTTTTTAATGCAGCATTAGTATCTGCTTTATCACCCACCAATTCTTCTAAATATTGTTCACTAAAACTACTGTAATTATTTAACCCTTTAAAGCTAATATTGTTTTGGTAATTGGCTATTTGATTGAACGAAATAGCAAATGCTGTGCTACGAAGTTTACTGTTAGTATATTTAGCTCCTTGTCCTAATACAAAACCAAAACCACTGAATCTAAAAATATTTTTATCGCTGCTATTTAAAGTATCTCTAAAATTAAATTTGTTGTTGTTGTTCAGTAACCCTGCATTAAAAACTATTTCTTTTGTTTTATATAAACCCAGCCCAGCAGGATTAATATTAGCAGCAGAAATATCGCCACCTAAACTTCCCATTACACCACCAATAGCCACAACTCTTGCACTTCCATTTTGTGTAAACCATGCAGACCGTAAGGCATCATCTGGAGTTTGAGCAAATGAAAAAGAACAAGAAAATAAAATAAAAAAGTAAAAATATTTTTTCATAAAATAACTTAAGTAAAATTTCAAAATTTAAATTTTAAGGTCTTCCTTGTCTAGGTTTTTCTGCACTACTACCTGTGCTATTAAATCCTCCACTATTACCACCAGCATTACTACTTGGTGCAGACCCTGAGGTTTCGAAAACTCTTGTAGGATTTATACTTGGGAAAAAAACACTGCTAGATGATTTTATAGGTTTAATATTAATGTTATTATAATTCGTGTTGTTGTAAGATGTGATTTTTGTATTAATACTATTTCCTGTTTTTATTGTGGTATAAGCATAAGGAGCTAAATAATAATTGGGATAATGATAACCTTGCCAACTCCACATATTGGTTAAATAAGGACTATTCCAATGATTGTAATTTCCATTATAACAATTGCAATTATTGTATCTAATATCGTTCCAATAGCTATAATCATCTATACAACCCCATAAATACCTGTTTCTAACTTTATAGGTTAAAAATCTGTCGTTATTATTATTTATTCTAACGGTGGTTTTATTATCTTTTCTTTCTTCATTTTCGCCAGTTGCAGGAGAATAATACAAGTCATCAGGGGTTTGCATATTTTTATATGCAGATTTGCAAGAAGCAAAACCCACTACAGAAAAAATAACGAGGATGAGTAATTTATAGTTCATAAAACAAGTTTTAAAAATGATGAAATTGAACTTATCATACATTTGCTGCCAATTGCTGATACAAAGAGAATTCAAAAACTTTACCAAGGTAATTTTTTTAGTAGTCAAGTTTTGTTAAATATTTTAAAAAAGAGAAACTTGATTTTTATTTCAAATAAAAAGTATTGACAATAAAAAATTATTTAACAGTTTTAATACAATTTTGGTTTGATTAAAAGGATATTATGGCAAAAGAACTAACATCAAGAGCACAAGATTATAGCCAATGGTATAATGATTTAATTTTAAAAGGGCAACTTGCAGATTATACAGCAGTTCGAGGTTGTATGGTAATTAAACCTTATGGGTTTGCTCTTTGGGAAAACATGCGTGATGTGTTAGATAAAATGTTTAAAGATACAGGTCATGTAAACGCTTACTTCCCTTTGTTTGTGCCTAAAAGTTTGTTTGAAGCAGAAGAAAAGAATGCTGAAGGATTTGCAAAAGAATGTGCTATTGTAACGCATTATCGTTTAAAAAATGATCCATCAAAGCCAGGAAAATTAATGGTTGATCCTGAGGCCAAATTAGAAGAAGAGTTAATTGTTCGTCCAACAAGCGAAGCCATTATTTGGAATACATATAAAGGATGGATTCAATCATATAGAGATTTACCCTTGCTTATAAATCAATGGGCTAATGTAGTTCGTTGGGAAATGAGAACTCGTTTGTTTTTACGCACTGCTGAATTTTTATGGCAAGAAGGACATACTGCTCATGCAACAAAAGAAGAAGCTATTATTGAAACAGAAAAGATTTTAGAACTCTATGCCAACTTTGCTGAAAATTGGATGGCAATGCCTGTTATCAAAGGCATCAAAACAGCAAATGAACGTTTTGCAGGTGCAGAAGAAACTTATTGTATTGAAGCTCTAATGCAAGATGGTAAAGCATTACAAGCAGGAACATCGCATTTTTTAGGACAAAATTTTGCAAAAGCCTTTGATGTTAAATTTAGCGATAAAGAAAATAAACTAGAATATGTTTGGGCAACCAGTTGGGGTGTGAGTACTCGTTTGATAGGAGGATTAGTAATGGCACATAGTGATGACGATGGATTAATTCTTCCACCAAAAATCGCTCCTCTACAAGTGGTTATTGTGCCTATATTTAAAAATGATGTAGAGAAAGGAATGATTGATAACAAAGTACACGAACTGGTAAAAGAGTTTAAAGATTTAAATATTAGAGTAAAATATGATGATAGTGATAGTGCTCGTCCGGGCTGGAAATTTGCTCAATACGAATTGCAAGGAGTACCAGTTAGATTAGCAATTGGTGTAAGAGATTTAGAAAATAATGTTATTGAAGTAGCTCGACGAGATACCAAAACAAAAAGTAGTGTAGATATCAACGGCATTTGTTTTTATGTAAAAGAATTGCTCGAAGAAATACAGTTACACATGTTTAATAAAGCTAAAAAATATCGAGATGAGCATATTACTAAAGCAGATTCCTGGGATGAATTTGTAAATATTTTAGATACTAAAACAGGTTTTGTTGCTGCACATTGGGATGGCACATTAGAAACTGAAGAAAAAATAAAAGAACTTACTAAAGCAACTATACGTTGTATTCCTTTAAACAACGAACAAGAAAACGGCAAATGTATTTTAAGTGGTAATTCAAGTAAAGAAAGAGTATTGTTTGCAAGAGCTTATTAATGGTTTAAATTTTGTTTAATGAATGCGTTTGATAGAAAAGCACATTGGGAAAAAATTTACACTTCTAAACAATTAGATGAAGTTAGTTGGTATCAGCCCAAACCATTAACATCATTGCATTACATTCAATCACTCAATTTGCAATTAAATGCAAATATTATAGATATTGGAGGAGGAGATAGTTTTTTGGTTGATGAATTATTAGAATTAGGATTTACCAATATTTCAGTTTTAGATATTTCAGCAGCAGCTATTGAAAGAGCTAAGAACAGATTAGGTGAAAAATCTAATATAGTTCAATGGATAATTGCAGATGCTTCAAACTTTACTCCATCAGAAAAATATGATTGTTGGCACGATAGAGCTGCATTTCATTTTTTAACATCAACTCCAGACATCAATAATTATATCAATACAGCTTCTACTGCTATAAAAGCAAATGGATATTTTGTAATTGGAACTTTTTCTGAAGAAGGGCCAACAAAATGTAGTGGAATAGCAATTCAACAATATTCTGCAGAAAAACTTGAAAAAACATTTTCAAAACATTTCAATAAAATTTCTTGCGAAAAGGTAAATCATACCACTCCTTTCAATACTGTTCAAAGCTTTTGTTTCTGCAAGTTTCAAAAGAAAATTACTTAAAAAATATTTTTTTTAAAGTTTCATCTCCAAAAATTAATACATCAATTTTATCGATTGCCAAAATAGTTTTGTACCTTTCTTTTTGCAGGTCGTTTTGTGAAAAAAATGAGAGTAATTAATTTTTATGTGAATAAGCGTTTATTTTTTGTGTATAATAATTGTATTTGTTTGAATAACTTGTGAGTTGACTGTGAATTGTTTTGAAAAATGTGTATTACCTATCTAACAAATTTTAATTAAAACAATACCTTACTTTCATTTTTACTCTCCTATTTTCGCCTTCATTTACAAATTTTACCAAAACTTAAGAAAGAAATTTTTTTAAAAAATATTATAGGATACTTACTAAGATGGAATTAACAAACACCAATAGAGACAGGAAAAAAAGGAAAACAAGTTTGGATGTTAGCACTATGGTTTATGGCAAAATACCACCTCAGGCACGTGATTTAGAAGAAGCAATTTTAGGAGCATTAATGCTTGAAAAAAGTGGCTTTGATAATGTAATTGACGTTAACCTTAAACCAGAATGTTTTTATGTAGAAGCACATCAAATTATTTTTCAGGCCATGCAAGATATGCAACAACGTGGTGTGCCAATTGATATACTTACAGTTGTTGAAGAATTAAAAAAGAAGGAACAATTAGATTATGTTGGCGGACCTTATTACATCAGCAAACTTACTAATGTAGTTGTAAGTACTGCAAATATTGAGGCTCATGCAAGAATTATTTTAGAAAAATTTATTCAAAGAGAACTGATAAAAATTAGTGGCGAAACCATTAGTGATGCATATGAAGATAGCACTGACGTATTTGATTTGTTAGATGAAACAGAAACAAAAATGTTCAAAATCACTAATAATTATTTGAAGAAAAATTTTGAAGATATTCAAACGGTTTTAGCCAAAACCATGAATAGAATTGATGAATTGCGAATTCAAAAAGATGATATTAGTGGTGTAACTAGTGGTTTTAAAAGTATTGATAGGGTTACATTTGGTTGGCAAAAATCTGATTTAATTATTCTTGCTGCAAGACCATCAGTTGGTAAAACTGCTTTTGCATTAAACCTAGCTCGTCATGCTGCATTGCATCCTACAAAGCCTACTGCTGTTGGTTTTTTTAGCTTAGAAATGGGAGCTAGTCAATTAGTACAACGTATTTTAAGTGCAGAAAGTGAAGTGAACATGGATAAAATTTCTCGTGGTAAATTAGAAGACTACGAGTATGCACAAATACACAGTAAAGGAATTAAAAAATTAGAAACAGCTCCTCTTTATATTGATGATACTGCTGCATTAAACATATTTGAGTTTAGAGCTAAGGCAAGAAGATTGGTAAACAAACACAATGTAGGGTTAATCATCATCGACTACTTGCAACTCATGAGTGGTACTAATGATAGAGGCGGTAATCGTGAACAAGAAATTAGTACTATTTCAAGAAATTTAAAAGCATTAGCTAAAGAATTAAATATTCCAATTATTGCTTTGTCTCAATTAAGTCGTGCATTAGAAAGTAGAAAAGAAAGCAAAATGCCACAATTGAGTGATTTGAGAGAGTCTGGTGCTATTGAACAAGATGCAGATATGGTCATGTTTATTTACAGAGCAGAGTATCATCAAATTAATGCAAACGAACAAGGAGAAACTACTAAAGGCGAAACCCATATAAAAATTGCTAAGCACAGAAATGGTTCTTTAGAAACCATTAAACTAAGAGCATTATTGCACATTCAAAAATTTGAAGAATGGGGTGATGATAATGTAAGTGGAATGATGGGTGGTGGAACTTGGAAGCCTGTTGGCCCTGGCCCTATTGGAACAGATAGTGATAACAATTCTGGAGGAAGATTTTTTGTACAAGGCAGTAAAATGAATAGTGGCGATTTTGATGAAGGCTTTGATAATGATGATTCTTATTAATTTGTTTGTTTAGATGATTAAAAAGCTTCCATATTTTTTTCAATCAACAATACAGCATCAGCAAAAAATTATTCTTAACGAAGAAACTAGTAAACATTGTATTCGTGTTTTAAGAATGCAAGTAGGCGAACAATTACAACTTACTTCTGGCAATGGAGATTTAATTACAGTTGAAATTATTGATGCCAACAAAAACGCATGTGTAGTTCAAAAAATAAATGAAGAATTTACTCCAAAAAATAATAAACAAATTCACATTGCCATTTCTCCATTAAAAAATACTAATCGGGTTGAATGGTTTTTAGAAAAAGCAACTGAGCTAGGCATTACAGCTATTACACCTATAATTTGTAAAAGAACAGAAAAGCAACATTTAAAGTTCGAACGAATGCAAAATATTTTAATTGCAGCCATGTTGCAAAGTCAGCAATGCTATTTACCACAATTGCTAGAACCTAAAGCTGTAAACGATTTCATAAAACATGCTACATCAAAAACAAAACTGATTGCACATTGTTTAGACGAAGAAAAAAAACAAATTCAAGATTTTATAAGTGATGATGTATTAATGCTAATTGGACCAGAAGGTGATTTTACACCAGAAGAAATTCAATTAGCATTACAGCATCAATTTAATCCAGTTAGTTTAGGTAAAACCAGATTAAGAACTGAAACTGCTGGAGTTGTAGCTGCCACATTGTTGCAATTGGGTTAATCTTCCAAAACCTTTTCCATTGCTGTACTTCTTGACCCCTTGATTAAAATAGTTGTATTAGAAAACTGTTGTTGTTGATACCATTCTTTAGCTTCTGTTGCTGTATTATAAAATAAAAAATTATTTTTTATTTTCCTAAAATCACCTCCAACTAAAACAACATTTTTCCATTGGTATTGTTGTATTAGTAAAATTATTTTTTTATGTTCTTCAATACTTTCTTCACCCAATTCCATCATGCCACCTAATATTAAAACTTTATCGGTAGATTCTATTTTTGCAAAATTCTCAATAGCAGCATTCATACTGGTTGGATTGGCATTATAGGCATCTAAAATTATTTGATTTGTACCTTTTTTAATGAGTTGAGAACGACTATTTGAAGGAGCATAATTTTCAATTGCAGCTTTTATTTTTTCATCAGGTACTTTAAAGTATTTACCAATGGTAACAGCAGTTAAAACATTAGAAAGATTATAATCGCCAACAAGTTGTGTTTGAATTATTTTTTCTTCAAAATCACTTGTGATTTCAACACTTAAGAAAGGATTAGCTGAATGAACTTTGCCTGTTACAAAGCCCTCTGTTGTTGCATATTTTACAATCTCACTAATGCCTTTACTCATGTTTTGTAGGTATTCAAAATCCCAATTCACAAAAGCGGTTCCATCATGTGTTCTTAAAAAATCGAACAATTCACCTTTACCTTTTTTTACACCCTCAACACCGCCAAAACCCTCTAAATGTGCTTTGCCACAGTTGGTAATTACACCATGTGTGGGTAAAGTATAATTACAATAACTTTTAATTTCTTTTTGATGATTGGCTCCCATTTCAATTACAGCCATTTCTGCATCAGACTTTATTGATAATAATGTTAATGGCACTCCAATATGATTGTTTAAATTTCCTTTGGTAGTATAAGTTTTATAATGTGTTGCAAGAACAGAGTTTACTAATTCTTTTGTTGTTGTTTTTCCATTACTGCCTGTAATAGCTATAAA
>JANLVQ010000092.1:0-3118 GCA_031364085.1 Chitinophagaceae bacterium | reverse complement strand
TATAATGGTTTTCAAATTCAACAAAATGCCATTACTATTCAATCGGAAGTTGAGCATGCTTTAGAAATATTTTATAAAGAAAATATTTCATTAACTGGCTCTTCAAGAACAGATGCAGGTGTACACGCTTTAGAAAATTTTTTTCAGTTTGAAACTGAATTAAAAATTGAAAAAAAACAAATCTATAATTTAAATGCTATTCTTGCTGAAGATATTGTTTTGCTCGATTTATATCAAGTGAAAGATGATGCCCATTGCAGGTTTGATGCAAATTATAGAGAATACAAATACTTTATTTATCAATCCAAAAATCCCTTTTTAAAAGACAGAGCCTTTTTTTATCCATATACCTTAAACATTAAATTAATGCAAGAAGCAGCAAGTTTATTAATGCAATATCAAGACTTTTCTTCTTTTTCAAAAAAACATACACAAGTAAATAATTTTAATTGTTCTATTACAAAATCGTTATGGATAAAAGAGAATGAATGTTTAGTTTATAATGTACAATCCAATCGATTTTTAAGAGGCATGGTTAGGGCATTAGTTGCCACCATGTTAAAAGTGGGTAGAGAACAAATGAGTATTGAAGAATTTAAAGAACTTATTGAACAAAAAAATAATTCTGCTGCATTTTTTGATGCACCAGCACATGCTTTATTTTTGGTAAAAGTTACTTACGACTAAAAAATTATTTTTGTATTTTTTCTTTCCCAAAGTATGGCTGTAACACTTTCGGAATTAAAATACCTTCTTCAGTTTGATTATTCTCAACCAATGCAGCATAAATTCTTGGCAATGCTAAAGAGCTTCCATTTAGTGAATGTGCAAATTGCATTTTTCCTTCGGCATTTTTATATCTGCATTTCAGTCTATTTGTTTGAAATGTTTCGAAATTGCTTACACTACTCACTTCCAGCCATTTTTCTTGAGCTGCACTATATACTTCAAAGTCGTAAGTGAGTGCTGAAGCAAAACTCATATCACCACCACATAAAGCTAAAATTCTATAAGGCAACTCTAATGATTGAATCAACTTTTCAACATGGGCCACCATTTCATCTAACACTTCGTAACTGTTGCTTGGTTCAACAATTTGTATAATTTCTACCTTTTCAAATTGGTGTACTCTATTTAATCCTCTAACATCGCTACCAAAACTTCCTGCTTCTCTTCTAAAGCATGGCGAGTAAGCTGTCATTTTAATAGGCAACTCTTCTTTTTTTACAATTGTATCTCTATAAATATTAGTTACAGGAACTTCGGCAGTGGGTATTAAATAAAAATTATCGGCCACTGCATGATACATTTGACCTTCTTTATCTGGCAACTGTCCAGTACCATAAGCACTAGCCTCATTAACCATATATGGTGGTATAAATTCTGTGTAACCTGCAGCAGTATTGAAATCTAAAAAATATTGTGCTAAAGCTCTTTGTAATTTTGCACCTTGTCCTTTATATAATGGGAACCCGCTGCCTGTGATTTTTGCACCAGTTTCAAAATCTACTAAATTGTAATTTTTTATTAATTCCCAATGAGGCAAAGCGTTTTTAGGTAAATGTGGTTTTTCTCCTCCAGTTTTTACTGTTACATTTTCATCAGGTGTTTTACCAAGAGGCACTTTTTCTGAAGGAAGATTTGGTAAAAGAACTAATATATCATTCAATTTCTTTTCAATGGCAATTAAATCATCATTAAACTTGTTAACTACTAACTTCCAATTTCCAACATCTAATTTCAAGGTATCTGCTTCATCTTTTTTTCCAGTAGCCATCAACTTTCCAATTTCTTTAGATGCAGCATTTATTTTAGCCTGTATGGTTTCAGAATCTAATTGTGCTTTTTTTCTTTCCTCATCCAACAAAATAATTTCATCAACAAGTTCTAATTGCTTAAAATGTTTTATTGCTAATTTTTCTTTAACTAATTCAGCATTATTTTTTATTACACTTACTTGTAACATATCTAATTTAAAAAATTTGCAGCGAAGATAAGTGTTAGATAAACCTATTTGATATATGTAACGTATATCACAAACACTTTAATTTAATTAGGCTTTACTTTGCAGCAATATGAGCAACATTTTAAATTTCCAATATTTTAAAAGTGTTTTTAAAAATAAATGTCCACGTTGCAGAAAAGGAGATTTATTTAAAACTAAAAGTGCTTACAACTTAAAAAACATTCTGGAAATGAATGAAAATTGTTCGGTTTGTAATCAAAAAACGGAAATTGAACCGGGTTTTTATTATGGCACTAGTTATGTAAGTTATGCTTTAGCTGTGGCTTTTGTTGTGAGTGTTTTTGTTGCTTGGTATGTTATTATAGGCTTTTCAATGAATGATAATAAAGTTATTTGGTGCATGGGTACTGCTATTGTTGGTTTAATACTTTTTCAACCATTCTTAATGAGGTTATCGAGAAGTTTATGGTTAAGTTGGTTTGTGAAATACAATAAAAACTGGATTACTGTAACAGAAGAAACCTCATCATAAAAAAATAAAGTATAAAAAGTTTTAATAATTATTTTTTACTTGTAAGTTTGCACGACCACTAGGATATTTTCATCCATTTCTCTTCAGATTTTTTGGTCATTACTTTTTAAATTAAAATTTAAACTCCTTAAGGGAAAAGCTATGGCTAAATATATTTTTGTTACAGGTGGTGTTACAAGCAGTTTAGGTAAAGGCATTATTGCTGCTAGTTTAGCAAAACTATTACAGGCAAGAGGTTTTAGAGTTACCATACAAAAATTTGACCCTTATATTAATGTTGATCCAGGAACATTAAACCCATACGAACATGGTGAATGTTTTGTAACTGAAGATGGTGCTGAAACTGATTTAGATTTAGGACATTACGAACGTTTTTTAAGCATCAATACTACTCAGCTAAATAATGTTACTACAGGCAGAATTTATCAAACAGTCATCAACAAAGAAAGAGCAGGAGATTTTTTAGGTAAAACTGTTCAAGTTGTTCCACATATTACCGATGAAATAAAAAGAAGAATGTTCTTGTTGGGCGATACTGGAGATTATGATATTATTTTAACTGAAATTGGTGGAACTGTTGGTGATATTGAAAGTTTACCTTTTATTGAAACTGTTCGTCA
>JANLVQ010000034.1:0-25576 GCA_031364085.1 Chitinophagaceae bacterium | reverse complement strand
CACAAAAAGAATTTTATAGAGTTAGGAATTGACTTGAATTATTTTGAATATTCAGAAGTAAGTGATGACCAACGTGACTTGACATTACTTTTTATTAAAGGATATACAAAGAGCCCCGACTACATAAGTTAATCGGGACTTTTTAAAAAAAACTTTCAACCTAGTTTAGGCCTATTCAAGAGTAGCTTATTTTATATCTTCAGCTTTTAAATCAGTATTTACTTTTATATCTTTCATAGTAATACTAATTTTAACTCCAACAAACAAAATAATTTTAGTTGGCATTTGAACACCATTGTAAAATTTATAATCATCGTAATTAGTATAAATATTCATCTTGCCTTGTGGACCTCCATCTTCAACATAAGAGTATTTAATTTTCAAACCAGTTTCAACAGCATAATAATTAGTAAAAGTTCTTCCTTTAGCAGAAGTAATTTCAACAGCATAAGCTTCTTTACCATCAACAGATTCTATACCTTTTACATTGTATTTATAATTATTTTTTAAATAATATATTTCATTAATTAAACTTGCTTCTTCATCTAATTCTTCTTTCTCTCCATCTTCAACAGGCATGGTTTGACCCTGTTGAGATTTTGCATATACACCATTATTTACAGACTGAGATACAATTGTCATTGGACCTGCTGCCATTTTCATAGAAAAGGAGGTTGGCAAAATATATTTTTGAGTAACTGCAAAATCCATTGGAGCACCATCAATTTTTGCAGTACCACTCATATCCACATCTTTTATTGCACTGATTGCTGATTGTCCACCAATAGCTGTAATGAATTTATTGATAATGCTTTCACCAGTTATTGAAGCATCAACAGTTTTTGAAGCTGGAGCTTTTGTTTCGTTACCATCAGCATCAAAATATTTCACCTCACCATATTTATCTAACCCTTTGACAATTTCTTTTGCATTACCAACAATAACAATGTACATGTTTTTTGGGGTAACATATTTGTTTGCCGTTTGTTGAACAGCACCAATATTTACTGCAGCAAGATTGGATAAATATTTTTAATAATAATCTTTAGGTAAATTATAACGAGCAACATTTAAAGCAAAGTTTGCAATAGTGCTTGGCCTTTCTAAAGAACGGGCAAAGCTTCCATTCAAATAATTTTTAACTGTGGTGAGTTCTTCTTCTCCAACTGGTTCTTTTCTAATTTTATTTAACTCAACAAAAAATTCTTGAATAGCACTATCTGTTTTTTCATTTCTTACAGAAGCATCAGCACTAAATGATCCTACTAATTTATCTGTCTTAATACTTGAATAAGCCCCATAAGTAAACCCATGTTTTTCTCTCAGGTTATTGAACAATCTTGCAGTTGCACTTTCGCCTAAAATATTATTCATCACACTTGCAGCAATAGCATCTTCACTTGCTGGTTTTAATTGTACAGGTGCAGTTAAAGTTATTACACTTTGAACAGAAGCTGGTCTGTCAACTATTGCCACTATTGGTTTTGATGGAGCTTTTGGCATATCGTAAGTAAATGTTGGTACATTGCCTTTTTTCCATTTGCCAAAATATTTATTAGCTAATTGTTTTGCTTTTTCTGTAGTAATATCTCCTACAAAAACTAAATAAGCTACATTAGGTTTCCAATAAGTAGCATAAAATTTCTTTATGTCATCTAATGTAATTTTATTAATCGTTTCTTCAGTTTCAAACTCTCCATAAGGATGTTTAGCACCATATACTAATTTGCTTACAACTCTTGCCTTAATTGCATTTGGATCATCTTTTTGTGTTTGTAAACCAGATAAAGTTCTTTTACGAATTTTTTCTAATTCATCAGCATGAAAAGAAGGATTCAATACTACATCTGCCATTAAAGAAAATGCTTTGTCGAAATTATTAGTCAATGCATTTACACTTGCAGATGTTGCAGATGTGCTTAAATCAGCTCCAAGAAAATCAATTTCTTCATCTAAAACATCTTTGGTTTTATTTTTTGTTCCATAACCCATTAATGTTCCAGCCATATCTGCATACCCTGCTTTCTCTCCTTCAATAAAAGGATCTACATTTAATGAAAGTGTTACAGCAACCTTAGGTAATTTACTATTTTTAACTACAAAAATCTTTAACCCATTCGGCAAAGTTATCATTGGAGGTTGAACAATATTGATGATAGGTGCTGGACCAGGTTTTGGTGCTTTGGTTCTATCTACTTGTGCATGTAATGCAATCGGTATTACAATTAATGCTAATTTGATTATATTTTTTATTGTGTTCATTTTATTTTTTTTAAAAGATGATGATGTTAATGTTTAAAAAATTTTTTATCATTAACCTTTCTTTTTTGGAACATAAGTAAGTACAACTCTGTTATCCTTATTCAAATATTTTTTTGCAACTTGTTGCAAATCTTCTCTGGTTACTTTTTTAAATCTATCAATTTCATTGTTAATTAAATTAGCATCGTTAAAGTACACTTCATAGTTAGCTAAGCTTTCTGCAATACCAGCCATACTTGAATTTTTTTGAACGAAATTGCTTTGAATTTGATTCATTACTTTTTGAAATTCTTTTTCACCTACTAAATTTTCTTTAATATCGGTAATGATAGAATCCATTGAACTTTCTAATTTTTCTACAGAATTACCCATGTTAGGTAAAGAGTATACAATAAACATTCCTGCATCTTCTAAAGCAAAAGGGAAAGCAGCAGCAGCAAGAGCTTGCTGAGATTTGTTTACTAATATTTTTTGCATTCTAGAACTTTCTCCACCAGATAAAATGGTTGATAGCACATTAAAAGTGTAGTAATCTTCAGTACCTTGTTTTGGTGTTCTGTATGCTTGTAATAATAAAGGTAATTGCACATTATCTTCAATAACATCTCTTACTTCACCATTCAAAGGAGGTTCAACAATATTTGGTCTAACAATTGGTTGAGTACCTCTAGGAATATCTTTAAAATATAAGGCTATGTTCTTTTTTGCATCTTCAATATTAAAATCACCAGCTATAGATAATACACAGTTGTTGGGCACATAATAAGTTTTATAAAAATCAATAAACTCTTGCAATTGAGCTTTATTTAAATGATCCATACTACCAATAGGCATCCAACGGTATGGATGAATTTTAAAAGCTCTTTTAAAAGTTTGATCAAGAATACTACCGTAAGGTTGGTTATCTACTCTTTGTCTTTTTTCTTCTTTAACAACTTCTCTTTGAGTTTTTACACCAATATCTTCAATTTTAGCATGCATCATTCTTTCACTTTCTAACCACAAGCCTAAGTTGATTTGATTAGATGGAAGCAATTCATAATAAAATGTTCTGTCTTGAGATGTGTTTGCATTTAAAGCACCACCTGCACCTGTTACATATTTATCAAATTCTCCTCGTTTAATGTTTTCACTTCCTTCGAATAAAAGATGTTCAAAAAAGTGTGCAAATCCGGTTCTACCAGTATCTTCATTTTTAGATCCTACATGATATAATGCAGTTACTGCTACTACTGGTGCAGATTTATCTTGATGGAGAATAACTTTTAGCCCATTTGGCAAAGTATATTTTTCGAATTTAATTTTTGGTGCTTGAGACATTGCTGATGTTGTAAAACATGCTAATGCCAACAGAGGCAGTACAAATTTTTTCATGTGAAACTTTTTTAGTTTTATTCTTACAAAGAAAACAATCCAAAATTTAATTTGAAAAGAAAAATTTTTAAATGGCAGAAATTAATGATTAATTAACTTATAAATTAAAGATTTAGACTAAACTATTTTCAATAAGAGAAAAAATACTTGAATATTTTCCGAAATTCTTGCTTAAGAATACCAAATTAAAATTCATTAACTATTTTAGCAACTTATCAATCTTTGGTTAACTTATTATGGAACATAATAAAATCGTTAATGATACGAATAAATTCGAGGCTTTATTTAAACATGCTTCAATTGGAATTATTGTAGTGAATGAAGTAGGAGAAATTACAACGGCAAATAATTTTTTACTATCGATTTTCGGATATGATGATCAAATGGAATTAATAGGTAAAAAAATAGAAATACTTATTCCAACCCGATATCATGGAAATCATCACCATCATCGTACCAATTATTCAAAAAATCCTGAGCCTAGGCCAATGGGTTTAGGTAGAGAATTATTTGGTACAAAAAAAGATGGTTCAGAAATTCCTGTAGAAATTAGTTTAAGTAACTATACTTCAAATGAAGAAAAATTTGCCATCGCTTTTATCAGTGATATCTCTAAAAGAAAGGAAATTGAGAAATCAGTGATTGAACAAAAAGAACAACTAGCAGCAATAAATAATAAAATTGAAATGCTAAATGACGAACTTGAAGCTAAAGTTGAATTAAGAACTGAAGAATTACAAAAAACACTAAGCCTCTTAGAGGAATCAAAAGAAGAGTTAACAAAAACATTAAATAAAGAAAAAGAATTAGGAGATTTAAAAAGCAGGTTTGTTTCAATGGCATCTCATGAATTTCGAACACCACTGAGCACCATACTTTCATCTGCTTCATTAATTTCAAGATATACAGAATCGCTGGATCAAGAAAAAAGAGATAAGCATATAAATAGAATAAAATCTTCTGTAAATAATTTAACTGATATACTGAACGAGTTTTTATCAATTGGAAAAATAGAAGATGGAAAAATAATTGCTCATTATTCAACATTCGACATTGTTGAAAATGTTGAATCGGTTTGTAACGAAATGCAAAGCCATGTAAAAGGTGAACAAAAAATTATATACACACATGATGGAGGTAATTTAGTGTTTCTTGACCCCACTTTACTCCGAAATATTTTAATTAATTTACTTTCGAATGCAATTAAGTTTTCACACGATAATGGCAAAATATTAGTGCATTCAATAGTAAATTCAAAAACAATTATTTTAACTATTAAGGATTTAGGTATTGGAATTTCAAAAGACGATCAAGAGCATTTATTTGAAAGATTTTTTAGAGCAGCAAATGTTACTAATATTCAAGGCACTGGTTTAGGTTTGCATATTGTAGGGAAATATGTTGAATTAATGAATGGACATATAGATTTTAATAGTGAATTAGAAAAAGGTACAGAATTTATTATTAAGTTTAATAACAAATAAAATAAAAAATGATAAACATTTTATTAATAGAAGATAGTGATGAAATAAGAGAAAATACTGCCGAAATATTGGAATTGGCAGGATATAAAGTTTTTACAGCTGCAAATGGAAAAATTGGTGTAGAGCTTGCCCATCTGCATCATCCAGATTTAATAATTTGCGATATTATGATGCCCGTTTTAGATGGCTATGGCGTTTTGCATTTATTAAATAAGCACACAGATTTGGCCAGTATTCCTTTTATTTTTTTAACTGCAAAATCTGAAAGAGGCGATTTTAGAAAAGGCATGGAAATGGGTGCTGATGATTATATTACAAAACCTTTTGATGATATTGAATTATTAAATGCCATAGAGAGTAGATTAAAAAAAGCAACCTTATTAAAAAAAGAATATGAAGCCAATGCAGATGGCTTAAAAATGATGATTAATGATTTTAGTGGTAAAGATGTTTTGCAAAATTTAGTTCAGGATAAAACAATTGACTACTTCAAAAAGAAACAAACCATTTATTCTGAAGGTAATTTACCACGTAGATTATTTTATTTGCAAAAAGGAAAAATTAAAACTTATAAAACCAATGAAAATGGTAGAGATTTAACTATTGGTTTATACAATGAAGGTGATTTTTTTGGATATAATGCTATTCTTGAAGAATCGAATTATAAAGAAACAGCCGAAACAATTGAAGAATGCGAGGTGTTAATTATTGCTCGTGAAGAGTTCGATAATATCATCAAATCGAACCAATATGCAGCATTAAAATTTATAAAACTATTAGCTAAAAATGTTGCTGAAAAAGAGGAGCAATTATTATCCCTGGCCTATAACTCTCTTCGAAAAAAAGTTGCAGAATGCTTACTAACCCTACAAAAAAAGTACAAAAACGAAAATGAAGATCATTTTTCAATACATATATCACGAGAAGACCTTGCTAACATTGCTGGTACTGCAACAGAATCTTTAATAAGAACGCTTAGTGACTTTAAAAGTGAAAACTTAATTGAGATAAAAGATGGTAAAATTATTATTATTAATGAAAATAAATTAGCTAATCTTATTAACTAATATTATAAAATTGTATTCAAGTATTTATTGAATTCATTTTTCAATTTTGTAAATTCTTTCTCTAAAAATTCAATCTCATTCCTTAACTGAGTTTGCTTATTGAGCACCACTTTATTTGGAATTTTAAGGTCGGCTTCAATTGTTTCTTTTAGTTTAGATTCTTGAAAATTTATTTCGTGCCTTAGCTCATTTATATAATCGTCTTTCAAAATAAAATTATTTTGATATTGTTCTGCCAGTTCTAAAAAATTTTTATCGGTATGCTGATCTACAACTTTAGACAATCGAGTTTTTAAAAATGAATTCTCATCTTTAAAAAACTCAAGAACTCGCCTCCATGTTAACACTTCATGAAAGTATTGTTCTGCCTTAGATATTTTAATATCTGTCATTGTAATTTTTAATAATTTATTAAACGCCTAATTTTTTAATTTTAATCATTTGAAGAACCAAATAAATAATGGTACCCCAAATACCTATAATGATACCAATAGCTAGTGTTAATAACCAAATAGGTGCTCGATTTCCAGTTGACCATAATGATCTATGCCAAAAGTGATTTTCGAGCGAAGTGGCTTTGCCCCAATTGGCTTGTTGTTCTACTTCTAAATTGCCATAAATTTCATTGTCTTCTACTTTAGCACTTAAAATAATATTTCCTTTTTCATCTCCTGGAATTGAATCTTTTTTAAATTCTGCAATGGCAAATCCACTAGAATCTGAAGTATATGTTTCATCATCACCAACAGATAAATTTCCTGTTAGCCTTTTTATTCTCAATTTCATTTCAATTGCACTAACTGCAACCCAATCTGTTCCTTGTTTTTCTTTTAATATTGCTTTTACTGATTTTATGCCATCTTCATTAAGTGTGTCAATAAATAGTGCTGCTTTTTTAATAGCAACTTCACTACTTATGCCAAAAGAGTCGGCTACTGCAGTGAAAGTAAATTCGTTAAGAGAATCCCATTTAGTTTTAAATACAGGTGCTAAGTAAACTTTACTTTTTCCGAATATGCCGGTTGTAGTTTTTTCAATTAAATTTTCTGCAGCTTCTTCACCAAAATATACGCTTACTGGTATGTTTTTCAATGCTTCTAACACACGTCCTGTTTTTGTTTGTGTGTTTACTTCAAGATATGGTAAATGGCTTGTAGATACAAAGTATTTAATACTTATAATAGGTTTTGGTTTTGGAGCTTCATCTTGAGCATTTGTATTACTAAAGCTAAATCCTAAAATGAATAAAATAAGTATAATAATTTTATGAGGGTTTTTCATCTTCATGATCAGTTATAGTTTTATAAATAGAAATGATAGGAAATAATCTAACAAGCATAGTGATAATTAATAATACACCTGCAAGAGATCCAAATGCAATGGCCCATTCTTGCCAACTAGGAAAATAATGTGCAAACTTTTCTGGGGAATCATATTTAGGTAAAAATGGATGTAACATAGTTGGCGTTACTATTAAATATCTTTTAATCCAAGCACCAATTACAACCATTACACCAGCAACAAACATTGGCTTGGGTTTTCGACCTTTTGGAAATACCAATATAAAAATTGGAATAATCATACCAACAAAAATGGCAAACCAAAACATGGGTGCAAACTCGCCGGCAAATAATCCAGCTAAGTGTTCTTCTTCAGGTTTTTTCATTTTAAAGGCAGGAACTAAATATTCATTAACATTAAAATAGAGGTATAGTAATGCAAGCATAACTAAAATTTTACCCATATTATTGAAATGTCTTTCAGTTATATAATGTTCAAGTTTGTACACATTTCTAAACACATACATGGCTACTATAACACCACCTGCACCTACTAAAAACGCACCTGAAACAAAATATGCACCAAAGTTGGTGCTATCCCAACCTGGTCTGTAAGTTGTTGCAAACAACCATGAGGTAATGGTATGAATACAAAATGCAACAGGAATAATGGTAATACAAAGTGTGGTAATAATTCTGTCTCTTATTTTTTCTTGTGCAATTGTACCTTTCCAAAAAGAACCTAAGAAATTATAAAATTTATTAAATTGATTGCCCAGCTTTTCCTTTGCATTAATCATTATTTTAATATCGGGCAAAAGGGTAACATAAAGTAAAAATGAACTCAGTAATAAATAGGTAGTAATTACAATAACATCCCACATAATGGGAGACTGTAATCTGCCATGTGTAAATAAATAAAATAGTCTTTCAGGTCGGCCCATATCCACTATAATAATCAAGGCTGCAAAAATGATTGCTGAAACTGCTATCATTTCTGAAATTCTGGTTAATGGCGTTCGCCAATGCACATCGGCTAATCTAAAAATTGCAGTAATCAAAGAACCTACAAGACTAATAGCCACAAAAAAAACAAAGTTGGATATATATATTCCCCATGAAACATAATCGCCCATATTAGTAACAATTAATCCTTTGCTTAACTGCTGTATATATGCAAAAGCACCTATGCAACAAATAAAAATTAAGCTATAGGTCCATATCATTCCTCTACGACCAAATTTTTGTGGTAATAAATCATTTATGATTTTTTCTTCTGAAAATTTTATTGAGTTTTCCACGTTGATGATTTATAAATTAATTATGCTTTTTTCTCTTCTATAGGAAGCCCTTCTTCGAATTTGAAGTTTCTGTTAACAGGTGGTAAATAGTAAACACTAGGTTTTGTTCCTAAGTCTTCCATTAATCTGTAACCTGCTTTATCTTTTATTAAATCGCTAAAACGAAATGTTTCAGAACCATTGCTTACAGTATCTTCATTCATATCTCCAAACATAAAAACACCATTAGGGCAGGCAGTAACACAGTGTGGTAACATACCCATTCTGGTCATATCTGGACAAAAATCACATTTACCAACTGTACCTTTTTTCTGTGGCATACTGGTTTCGCAATTATAATCTTGGCTTGCAATTTCTTCGGATAAACCTGGATCTTCCCAATTAAATACTCTTGTTGAGTAAGGGCAAGCAGCCATACAAAACCTACAACCAACGCATCTATCACTATCTATTAATACAATACCATCCTGACGTTTAAATGTTGCATCAACTGGGCAAACTTTAACACAAGGAGGCTCATCACAATGCATACAAGTTGAAGGTAGCCAATAAGGTGCTGTATGATCAGCATCTTTCATGGGGTATACTTTGATCCAATTCTGTTCTCCATGAAGCTGGTGCATGTGATTACAAGCAGATTGGCATTTTTTTAAATTTTTGCAACGAGATAAATCAATTACCATTACAAACTTTTTTCCAGGAATTCCAATTCTGGCTTCATCATTACTTACAGATGGTAAATGAGGTACTGGTTTCAAAAAAGCTTTGTCAATTTCAACAATTTCGCCATCAACTGATAAAAGTTTTACCATTTCTCCAGAAGCTTTAACATCTCCATCAGCATAGCCATCAAATGGAGTTTTTTTACTACTGCAACCTGCTAGTACACCAGCTGTTAAAATACCTGCTGTTAAAAACTCTCTTCTGGATTTATTGTTAGTTTCCATTCGTTTTATTTTTTTGTGTTAGCTTATTTTTTTGTTAATCCAGGTTTTAAGTTGGTTAGTAGTAGCTTTTGATTTTTTTTGATTTGAAATCTTTGCAATATCTACTTCAACTAATTGCCCATCTTGTGTAAGCATTTTAGTAGTTTTAGCTGTTACAGTTCCACAACTAATAGCTTCTTTTTTTGATGAAATAAGTTGGCTAATTTTTAATCCAGAAAAAAGCATGGCAATTGAGCCTAAACCTCCCCACATTAAAAGCTTTCTTCTTGTTGTGTCATTGTTATTATCTATTGACATGGCTTAATAGTTAAATGTTGTGAGAGAGAAATATGTGTTTGAAAGAATTTATTTTTTAAATGTTCTCATATAATTAACCAAATTCCATCTGTCTTCATCATCTGGTAATTTCTTTTTGAATGAAGGCATATCATCTCTTCCTTCAGAAGTTCTAAAAAAAAGAGTACCGTCTGTTTCAGATTGAAAATCTGTTGTTGAAAAATTACCTGGATCTGTTTTTAATTGTGCTGCTTTTGAACCATCACCTAAACCTTTTGTACCATGACATGACTTACAATGAGTTGCCCATAATGTTTTACCCTCTGCAATTGATTCGGCACTAGTTTCAACCGGATTTTTTTTGTTTTTTGCTGCATCTGGTACTTTCCAAGGTGCAGGTGTTTGGTTTAAACTACTTGTAAACCCAGAAATAAGTATTACAGTAAAAAAGCTTGAAGTAAGTATGAATACTACTGTAAAAATCGAATTTTTCATATTGTATTTTTTATGTTTATATAGTAAAATTGAAATAAATGAAAGACCTATAAAATGACTTTAAACTTGTTTAAACATGACATAAATCATCTAAGCACCATAAAATAATCTTTGTAATTATTTACTATTAAAATAAAACCCTAATTCAGAATCAATATTCATCATATCTATAAAAGCAGGTTTATCTGTTGGCTTAAACAGAATAATACCACACATATCATTGAAATTGTTTAGATCTATAAGGTATTTTTTTTCATTTTTAGATATGAATAAAATGAATCGTGAATTACTGCTTTCGATAATTACAAGGTTTGGATAGCTTGTTTTTATAACATTTCTTGCATTCTTCATTTGATAAAACAATTCGTGTGCCATACTATTAAATACAGCAGGTTTATTAGCAGCTTTTATTTTGAGAAGCTGTAAAGAATCTGGTTGAAAAAAGACTGCTGTATGATGCTCTACAGTTAAAGTATCTTGATTTGATGAGCCTGGTTTTTGATGCTCTTGTTTAGGAGTAGTTGGATTATTTTTTTCTGAATTGATACAAGATAATTGAGTTGCAATTATTATAAAAATGCCTATTGATATTTTATAAAACTTAGTTTTCATTTTAATAAATATTTATCATAAAAACAGGACTAAAATTATTTTACTAATTAAAGCCCTATTTTTTTCTCATAAAATTTTATTTATGAGCAACAACAAGAATCAACCTAATAATTCCACAATCTAGTAATATTAAATCCTATTAAAAACTGGCCACCATCAGAAGTTTTTCCTGTACCTCCATCTGTGAAATTAAATGGTGCATTTTGGTTAAATAAATTATTACGTTGAGGATTTAACAATGAGTAATTTCCAAAGAATAATTGAAAACTATGGTTACTAGTGTTAAACTCAAATCCTAAAGCCAAATTTGGTTTTGGATTATTTGTTGCATGATTGGTAATAGGTTGATCGTAATTAAAAATAATTGCAGTACCATTGGTTAATTTATATCTTCCTGCAAAAGAAATTGCAAAATGAGCATTTTCCATTGTTTTAAAAATATCCTGACCAGTACTATCATTTTTAGTGTAATAACCCGCTACTGCATTTTGGTAAGAAATACTTGGTGCAATTTGTAATGAAAGTTTATCGCTTATTTTTCTTGCAAAAATTAATTGATGAAAGAAAGAGAGTTTATCTGATTCATTTTTTATAGCACTTCCATCATAAATAGTAACATCTTCTCTTGTATCGTAAGCCATGTTACCATAATAAGTTAAACTTACAGGGTAGATACCTTTAGTTTGAGTAAAGAGGCTATATTTTGCACTTGCATCCCATAGCATATTACTTTTTGTAACACCCAATCCGAAGTTTAATTTATTAGATACAGAATAGCTTACACCTAAACGAATATTTGATGGTGCAAAAAATCCCCAGAAATCTTTATACCCTTTTGTCAAAACACCAAAACGGTGTTGAATATCCATTTCAAATGTTCCTTTAACTGGAACCATTACGGTTTGATTATCGATAATCCAAACTCCAGGAAAAGTGTTTTTTACTGGTTTTGGTTTAGGTGCTTTTACTTCAACAGCTACAGCACTATCTGCTTGTGCTAATAAGCTTTGAGATGATAAGAGCAGCAAACCTAAAATGCAAGTGGTTATCATCAGCTTGCTTGCGTTTGTTTTTATTATTTGTTTCATTTTATTAAATTTTAAGTTTGCTTAATTATTATTAGCACCATTTCTTATCCAATCGTACACTTTTTGTCTATCAGTTGCAGCTGGCAGATACTCTCTCATTTCTCTATTTAACTGAGTATAAAAAGTACTTTGTTTAGGAACCATCAAGTTTACAAAACCACCATTTACAATTTGTTGATATGATATGTCTGCAGTTAAATAAGGTTTGCGAGCACCACTTACATGGCAACCTGTTAAAGCACATTTTGTTTGTAATAACGGTTTTAACTCTGTATTAAAACTTACTGCTTGTGGTGGACCATCAGGGTCAACTGCAGCTTCGGGAAGTATTGTGTCTTTATAACACCCTGTTAAACTTAGTACAAGTATTGAGATGACCATACTAAGATATATTAATGACTTTTTCATAATTGTTTATTTAATCTGTTTACTACTTGTTGTGAAAATTTGTATTACATTCTACTAGAATATTATCTGAGATACTTGTACTTGTCATTCCAAAATCTCTACAATTAAATTGGAACTTAAGCTGTAAACCAAATACATCGTAAGCTGCACCAGTACCAAATTGAACAGTTGCTTTTTTAATGTATTTCATTCTGCCAACTATAGATTTGGTAAAAGGTGCTGCTAATTTACCTTGCCAAGTTAAATTAAGAGTAACAATGTAGTCAGTACTTAATGGGTCGAACTCAATTTTAGTTGTTTCAATTTTAGCCAAATTGGTTACACTTAAATTTTGTGTGCCTGCAACTATTGCAGTAGTACCCATACCAGATAGATTACAATTTGCATCTCTACCAGGTTCGCCAGTATTTGATTGGTTTATTTGTACATAACCATGGAAATATGTTTTGGTAGGTTCGTTTTCATAAAATGCCCATGAACTGTCTTTTAATGGTTGACCAGTAGTTACATAGCTTGTCATTAAAGCAGGGGTTACATTATGAATACCAAATTGATTAAATCTACCAGTTAACAAGCCAGATGCTCCAACATAATTTGTAGTCCACAAAATACTTGAATGAGATTTATCAAATTTCCATTCTGTAGTATTTCCAGTTGTCATATTACCAGGAAGCATAATTGCAGTACCACGAGTTATTGTTGGAGTTGTAGGTGCTGCAGGTGGTAAAAATGCAGTATCATGAGTGCAACTTGATAAATAACTTACAGTTATTGTAAAAATTGCAAGGCCGAGAAATAGTTTATTACTAAAGCGTTTCATAAAAAGTTTTTTAATTAAATAATTTGTTGTTTACTGTGTAAAAGTATTTGTGCTAAAATTTCTAATTTATGATGACCGTCAAAGAGTATTATGATTATTGTCATAATATTGTTATTTGCAATTAAAATAGTTTTGGAGCGTCTAATAATTGGAAGAAATACAATGATGAAAAACTTTATTTTATAATAAAGTACAAAGAAAGAAATCCTTAAAATAATTACTGCTTAATACAACATCCTTTAATTTCTTTTTTCTCTATAATTAATTTAGGACTTAAAAAAGGCACACCTAAACCAAGGCCTCTTAAAATTAAAATACAAGCCATTAAGCCCATTAAAAAAGGATAAATTTTTTTAAGCTTATTTCTACAACTACATTTTATTTGAGAGCCTAAAATAGTTACAGCTAACATTAATGGCAAAGTGCCCAAACCAAAAGCAGCCATAAAAAACATGCTATTAAAAATATTGGCAGAAGTTACTGCACCAGCAATGGCTAAATAAACTAAACCACAAGGCAGCAAGCCATTTAATACCCCAATGTATAATAATGAAGTATTTGAATGAGTAGAAAAAAGTTTTGATATTTTACTTCTTAATGTATGAAGCAAAGTATCGATAAAATTAATTTTTGAGAAAATATTTTGGAGAAACTTAAGTTTAAAAATCCAAACTAAAATTAATACGCCAACTACAATTGAAAGGGCTTGCTGTAAACCAAATAAAGAAAATGTTTTTCCTATAATTCCAAATACTAATCCTAAAAAAGTATAAGTAATTACTCTTCCTAAATTATAAATAATAGCTCCAACTATTTTTGAAAATGTTGAGGTAGTGGATATTGGAATAGTTAATGCAATAGGGCCACACATTCCAATACAATGCAGGCTACCAGTTATTCCTAGAACAAATGCTATGGTAATAATTTCTACCATTTATAAGAATATCTTTTTTTCAAAATAATAATTAATTCCATCAACATCCCATTTTAAATGCACTTCATGTAACCCTTTATTTTTTTGTGGAATGTGTATTTTAATACTAGAATTTGTGGTTTCAATAGGTTTACTAAAGTCCTTATTTTCATCTGCAGCATAATATATTTCTATGTTTCCTTTTAGTGTTTTACTATCAAACTCTTTTGGAAATTGAATTTCTAAACTATCGTTTATTACAACAATAATAGGTGTTGAGGATAAATTTGAAGTTCTTTTTGCTGCATCAATTATTTGCTGATACTTTAATTCTTTTTCATAATAATTTGTAGTAACTAAGTCATTTGTTTCGGTGGTTGTTTTATATACAAGGAATAATATTCCTAGAACAAAAACAATATACACCAGCATAATTTTGTATCCCCAATTCATGTTAAATATTTTAATTATAAATTTCCGGACCAATAAAATTGGCATCAACAGTTTTTAACTTTTTACCATTCTGATATAAGCAAATAGTTATTGTAGTTTTCCAGCTTTTTACTAAGGCCTTATTTAATATTACAAAAAATTGAATGTTTGAATAATCTTCTTTTTTAACTATTGTGCTATTACTTCCAACAAATTTTATTTCACCTGGTAAATTGTTTACTCTTAATTCATACGAAATATCTTGATGTGTTTTATTTACCAATTTCAAATTATATAAATTACTTATGGATCCATTTGGCATTGTTGTAAATGACATACCAGAAGTTCTCATTAATCTTACATCTAAATCTGTTCTGGTAACAATTAAAAAACATAAGAATAGTAATAATAAACTTAATACAACAGTGTAAGCTTTTATTCTGTTATTAAATCTTAGTTTAAAGTTGTTTGTAATACTGTTTTCAGAAGCATATCGAATGAGTCCTTTAGGTTTTTTTACCTGTTGCATAATATCATCACAAGCATCCATGCAGGCTGTACAATTAACACATTCTAATTGTGTACCATTACGAATATCTATAGCAGTTGGACAAACTTTTACACATGCAAAACAATCAATACAATCTCCAGCATTTGCAATATGTTCAGCATTTTTTAGCTTAGCTCTTTGTTCACCACGAACATGATCGTAAGCAACAACAATAGAATCTTTATCTAATAAAACACCTTGTAATCTTCCATAAGGGCAAACCACAATGCAAACTTGCTCTCGAAACCACCAGTAAACAAAAAAGAAAATAGTAGTAAAAAATAACAATGAAATTAATGTTCCAGTATGTTCAGATGGATATTTAATATAGCCAATTAACTTATCCATGCTGATTAAGTAAGCTAAAAAAAAGTTTGCAATGATGAAGGATATTAAAAAGAAAATTATAAACTTTAAACTGCGTTTATAAAATTTTTCTACAGTCCAAGATTTTGCTTTTAAAATTCTTTGCTCATTTGAATTGCCATCTATCCAAAATTCAATTTTTCGAAAAACCATTTCCATAAAAATGGTTTGAGGGCAAGCCCAACCACAAAATATTCTGCCAAATACCACAGTAAATAAAATAACAAAAACAATGAATGTGAGCATGCCAATGCCGAAAATAAAAAAATCTTGGGGCCAAAAAACTACTCCAAAAAAAATAAATTTTCGTTCAAGAACATTGAACATGAAAATGGGTTCGTCATGAACTTTTATAAATGGCAACGTAAAGAATATAATCAAATAAAACACACTAAAAAGTGTTCTTAAATTATATAATTTTCCTTTTGGTTTTTTTGGATAAATGAAATTTCTGCTTCCCTCAGCACTAATTGTAGCAACCGAATCTCGATAAGAACCCTTTATATCTTCTTGTATATCATCTTGCATTGTATCGATAGTAGTAATTATTTTGTTACAGTAGAGTCTGAAATTATTTCTTTATAAAAATCTCCCTGAGCTGCTTTAGCATTTGGAGGATTTGAACCTTTGAGTGATTTTACATATGAAGCAATTTGGCTCATTTCTTTTGGCGTAAATTTCACAGACCAAGCCTGCATACCTTTATCGGGAAAACCATTTTTAATAGCTGTGTATATATCATTTAGTGAGCCATTATGTACCCAGTAATCATCTGTTAAATTAGGCCCAGCACTACCTTCACCTTTTTTACCATGGCATGCCCAACAATCTGTTGCAAAAATTTGAGTACCTTTTTGCAAACCAATAGCATCAGCCATTACAATATTTTTTTCATCTATTTTATCTTTATTGCTTGCTTCAAATATTTCTTTTTCTACTTGTGCTTTTTGCATTTCTTCTGTATATTCTTCTGTTGGATTTTTACCAGTATCTAAAACATGAAAATTCATTAAATAAATTACCGAAATAAATATGGTGATGTAAAATCCATATTTCCACCAAGGTGGTAAAGCATTGTCTAATTCTCTAATACCATCGTAATTGTGATCAAGTAAAGTGTCTGCTTCTTGTTCTATTGGAATTGCTCTTGTAAAATACTTTTTATCAATATTATTCCACCAATTGGTTAAACTAAATGTATTGCTTGCTGTTTTTTGTTTAGCTGGAACTAATTCTGCATACATTCTTTTTATAGAAATAGTTAAAAATGCAATAGCTATTAATTCAATAACAATAACTGAACTAAATAAATAAAAACTTGTGGATGATAAACCACCATAATTTGGTTTAACTTTTACTACTTCTTCAACAACGGTATATTGTGCTTGAATGGATTGATGATAAAATGAAAAAATAATTAGGAATAAAATAATTAAATTTTTTGTATTTAATTTATTTTTTTCGATGACTTGTTTACTTAGTTCAATTAAAGCTTTGCCCAAACCCCAAATTACAAAAGCCAATAAAAACATCACAACAATTAACATAATGGCTAATTGGTTGTTTGAAGATGCTACTGTTTTTGTAGATGAAGCATCTTGGCCAAAAATGGTTATTGTTGGGAATAAAATTGTAAATATGATTGATTTGAATTTCATAAAAACTAGAGTTTTGTATTGTTTAATAAATCATCTTCAAAAGGAATATTCGATAGCTCTTCAATTTTATCTTTACTAATTTTTTTTACAAAAACAAGCAATACAATAAAGAACAATAAGAAAATTGCTAATGAAATCATTGGATATATGTTTACATGATTTATAGTTTCGGCATATTGTTTAATAAATTTAAACATGGTATTTTTTATTTTTGATTGTTTAAACTGATGTCTTTACCCAAACGTTGCATGTAAGCAATAAGTGCAATCACTTCTTTTTTTGGTGATACTTGAATACCATCAATTTTTAGATTAATTGAAATGCTTTTAGATTGTGTAACTAAATCTTGTAAAGCATAATTTTCATAATCCTTTGCATATGGTACACCTAGTGTTCTCATTGCTTTTATTTTTGCTTTAGTAGTAGATATATTCAAGTCGTTTTCGAGTAAAGCAGGATATGCGGGCATTATTGAGCCTTCGCTCATAGATGCTGGATCTCTAAAATGTCGGAAGTGCCAACTATCAGATTTTTTTAAGTTGCCAGTTCCTTCACGTGCTAAATCTGGACCAGTTCTTTTACTTCCCCATTGAAATGGATGATCATAAACAAATTCTCCAGCTTTTGAATATTCACCATAGCGTTCTGTTTCACTTCTAAAAGGTCGAATCATTTGAGAATGGCATACATAACATCCTTCTCTTACATAAATATCTCTTCCTTCTAACTCCAATGGAGTGTATGGTTTAACACTTGAAATGGTGGGTACATTTGATTTAATTAAAAATGTTGGAATCATTTCAACAGCACCTCCAATTAAAATTACTATTAAGCTAAAAACCATTAGTTGAACGGGTTTTCGTTCAATTTTTCTATGCCAGTGTTCTGTTGCATGGGGTGTGTAATTTTTTAATAATGGAGCAGCTTCAGCAGCTTCATCGGCAACTAAACTTCCCTTTTTAACTGTTTTAATTATATTATAAACCATAATTAATGCACCAATTAAATACAATGAGCCTCCAAGAGAACGCATAGCATAAAAGGGTTTCATGTAAGTAACAGTTTCAAGAAAAGTATACTTTAGCTGTCCTGCATCTGTGAATTGTTTCCACATAGCACTTTGTGTAAACCCTGCCCAATACATTGGAACAGCATAAAAAATAATACCTAATGTACCTAACCAAAAATGTTGATTAGCTAATTTTTTTGAATATAATTCAGTTTTAAATATTCGTGGAATTAACCAATAAATTATTCCAAAAGTTAACATTCCATTCCATCCCAAAGCACCTACATGAACATGTGCTACAATCCAATCAGTATAATGGCTTATTGCACTAACCGTTTTTAACGAAAGCATTGGCCCTTCGAAAGTTGCCATACCATAAGCTGTTATTGCAACCACCATAAATTTTAAAATCACATCATCTCTTACTCTATCCCAAGCACCTCTTAAAGTTAATAATCCATTGATCATACCACCCCAACTTGGAAAAATTAACATTAATGAAAACACTACACCCAATGACTGTACCCAATTAGGCAATGCTGTGTATAATAAATGGTGTGGCCCAGCCCATATGTATAAGAATATTAATGCCCAAAAATGTATGATGGATAATTTGTAAGAATAAACAGGTCTGTTTGCTGCTTTTGGTAAAAAGTAGTACATCAAACCTAAATAGGGTGTTGTTAAAAAGAAAGCAACAGCATTATGTCCGTACCACCATTGTACTAATGCATCTTGAACACCAGAATACCAAGAGTAACTTTTAAACAATGTTACAGGTAATTCAAAAGAATTAACTAAATGCAAAACAGCAACTGTAACAAAAGTTGCTATGTAAAACCATATTGCAACATACAAATGTTTTTCTCTACGTTTAATAATTGTACCAAACATATTCCAACCAAAAATTACCCAAATAAGGGTTATTGCTATATCAATTGGCCATTCTAATTCTGCATATTCCTTCCCAGAAGTAATACCAAGAGGTAAAGTAATAGCTGCAGCAACAATAATTAATTGCCAACCCCAGAAATGAATTCTACTTAATGTATCGCTAAACATTCTTGCTTTACATAATCGTTGCAAAGAGTAATAAACACCCATAAAAATTCCATTACCCACAAATGCAAAAATTACAGCATTTGTATGTAAGGGTCTTAGTCTGCCAAAGCTTCCATATTGTGTAATGTTTAAAGAGGGGAATACTAATTGAAGTGCAATCCATAAGCCTGCTAGCATTCCTACACAACCCCAAAGAATTGTTGCATAAGTAAAGTTTTTAACAATTCTATTGTCGTAATAAAATTTTTCTAACTGCATTATTTTATTGATTTGATTGGTGTATTGGTTTGATTGATTTTTTCTGTTTTAATTTCATCATCAAAAAGCATTCTTATTGATGGGGTATAATCATCATCGTACTGCCCAGATTTAACGCTCCATAAAAAAGCAGTTAAAAATCCTAAGGCAACTAAAACACTTGCAATAATTAGAATGATGATAACACTCATTTTCTGTCTTTATTAAACGAAACTAAAAGATGCTAAAAACAATGTTAGTGATGAGTATCAAAAGAAAATATGATTTAAATCAGTTGTTTTTTGCAATTGTTTTAAAGGCTGTAATTTTTGTAAGTATTCCTACAAAAATTACAATACTTATACTACTTAAAGGCATTAAAATAGCAGCAATCATTGGCGATAATAAACTTTGAGCAGCAAAGCCAACGCCCACAATATTGTATAGTATAGATAAAATAAAACTTGCAGTAATTATTTTTTTACTTGCTTTTGAATATTTCAAAAATTGATTGAGCTGAAATAAATGATTTCCATCTAACAAAGCATCGCAAGCAGGAGAAAATCTTGAACTATGATCACTGATAGCAATTCCAACATCGCTTTGCATGAGTGCTCCAGCATCATTTAGTCCATCACCCAGCATTAATACTTTTTTATTTTTTTGTTGTAGTGTTTTTATATAATTTAATTTTTCTTGTGGTGTTTGTTTAAAGTTGATGTTTGCTTTTGTTTCAAAAAGGTTTTCCATATTTAATAGTTCAGCATTATTATCACCAGATAAAACATGAAGTTCATATTTATTTTTATTTAGGGCATTTATTAAAGCTTTAATGCCATCTCTATAAATGTTATTGAATACAAATTTCCCTTTTATTACATCATGTATTTTTATATAAACATTAGTTTGCAAAGAAGCTTGATCTGTTATTTGTTTATTTAAAAATTTAGCTGAACCTATTTTAATGTTACAATTATTTATTACTCCTTCTAGACCTAAACCACTATACTCTTTAAAATGTTGAATTGAAAATTGTTGAGAATTTTCGATTTGAATTTGATTAACAATTTTTTTGCTGAGAGGGTGTGTTGATTGGGCTGCTAATAGTTTAACATAACTTAATTCTAATTCGGATAATTGAGTTCCTTCATACAATGTGCTTATTGTATTGGTTATAGTGCCTGTTTTATCAAAAACTATGGTATTAATATTCGACAAACTTTCTATAACACTTGAATTTTTTAAAAAAAGTTTGTATTTGCCCAAATACCTTAATACATTACCATAAGTAAAAGTTGCCGAGAGTAATAAAGAACAAGGACAAGCAACAATTAACACTGCTGTTAAAGCATTCCATAATTTAGACACATCAATGAAGTACCAATAACATGTTGTTGCTAATGCAATACTAAAAAGTGCAATGGTAAAATATTTACTCCAAGGATGTATAAAAGATTGTTGTTCGTTTTTTTTGTGCAAGAAAATATCATTATTCCATAATTGTGTTATGTAGCTCTGAGATACCTCTTTAACAATTTTTAGTTCAATTGCCTTACCGATTAGCTTACCACCTGCAAAAACTAAATCGCCACATTTTTTATTAACAGGTACGTTTTCGCCACTTACAAAACTATAATCAATATTGGCTAAATCACTTATTAATACTGCATCTGCTGGAATTATTTCTTCATTTCGAATGATGATTCTATTTCCTTTTTTTAATTGTGTTACCGAAATATTTTTTTCTTTATTATCAACAATAACTGTAACACCTAATGGAAAATAAGATTTGTAATTGCGTTCAAAAGAAAGAGAATCATACGTTTTTGTTTGAAACCAACGACCAACCAACATAAAAAAAACAATGCCAGTTCCCGAATCTAAAAAACCTGCACCAGTACCTGAAATAATTTCATAATAACTTCTTCCATAAGTTATAACAATGGCAAAAGCAATTGGAGCATCAATATTTAAAAACTTCTGTTGAATACCATTATAAGCCGAAATAAAAAAATCAGAAGCACTATATAATAAAACAGGGAGTGATAGTGCAAAAATCAACCACGAAAAAATATGTTTTAATTGTTGCTCATCAATATTACCTGATGAAAAATATTCAGGAAAACTTAGCATCATAATATTAGCAAAACAGAAACCTGCAATACCAATTTTATAAATTCTTTTTCTATTAAAATTATTTTCTATTTTATTTTCACTCTCATTAATTGTAATAGTTGGCTCATAACCTATAAATGCTAAAAGTTCAACAACCTTTCTTAAAGAAATTTGTTGTGGGTTAAATGCTATAAAAACCTCTTTTCGATGAAAATTAGTTTGCGATTTAATTATGCCACTATTAATTCTATGTAAGTTTTCTAATAAATAAACACAGGATGAACAATGTATTTGTGGCAGTTGAAATGTAATATTTGTTTGAGTAGAAGTATTAAATTGTACTAATTTTTTAATAATACTTTCGTCTTCTAAAAATTGATATTTGTTAGAAACAAATTTGCCTTTTGCTTTTATTCCAGGGTTCGAGTCAATAGCATAATAATTGCAAAGTTCATTTTCATTAAGCAATAAAAAAACTTGTTTGCATCCCTCGCAACAAAATGATTTTTCATTAACAACAATGGCTTCCGAACAACTATCGCCACAGTGATAACAATTTATATGATTAATATTTTTGATAAATTTATTTTTTACATAAAAATGCCGCCACATAAGAATAAGGACGGCTTTATTAGACAGAAACTATTGAACACTTTTTGAACCACAGGTGTTCAACCCAAAAATTTTGTACAATGGACAAAATGAAAAGTAAGCGGTAATTAAAGGAACAAATGCTAATAAAACCCACCAACTTTTAAAGTAAATACCAACAATAGCAATAACTATAGCTAAAAAATACCTTACTTTTTTATCCAATATACTTACATTGTTTTTCATATAAATAATTTTCTGATTGATTGTTGATAAAACAAATTTGTAATATTTACAAACTCGAATACATGACCAAAATCAGCATTTAAATGATTGTAATCAGTATTGTTAGAAATGTGACTGAAATCATATTTAACACTTAATAAGAACTCTATTTTTAAACTATTAAAAAATATTTTTATGCTTAATTATTTAAAAACATCGGTATCTATTATTTCAATTTCACTTTTAATAAGTTGTAGTTCTAATGAACAAGCCAACTCAAATGGCAGTTCTGAAAACAATACATTAAGTGGTCAATCTGGAGTTAAAGATGATTTGTCTGCAAAAAATGTAGTGCAAATTGCAGTTGGAAGTAAGGATCATACAACTTTAGTTACAGCAGTAAAAGCTGCAGAATTGGTAGATGCTTTAAGCAATGCTGGTCCGTTTACAGTTTTTGCACCCACAAATGCAGCATTTGAAAAATTACCAGCAGGTACTGTAGAAGGTTTATTGAAACCAGAAAAGAAAGATGATCTTTCTGATATTTTACAATATCACGTTTCACTGGGTGTTTACAAACCAGAATCTTTTCAAGATGGGCAAATTATAGGGCAAGTGGCTGCAGGAAATATTACAATCACAAAGAAAGATGGAAAATTATTTGTGAATGACAAAGCAGAAATTATTGCTTCAATACCTGCTTCAAATGGAATTATACACGTGATTTCTGAAGTTTTACTTCCACCACCTCCTCCTAAAAATTAGTTTGTTTTAATTTAATGTAACAGCTGATGAATTTTATTTAATTCATTGGCTGTACATTGTTCTTGTAGTATAGGAAATAGTATTCTTTCTTCTTTTCTTATATGAGCTTCTAATAAAGTTGCAATTTCATTCATTGTTTTCTCTATATCAACTGCAAATTCTAATTCATAAAATAAAGTATGTAATTGATTATGTTCTTGCATGATTTCTTCACAAAGCATATTTATTACACTTGAATTATTTTTTACAATTTCTAACATTTTTTCCTCTGCAATAAAATGATATTTAATATGTGTGTTGTAATGGTTTAATGCATATTCTTTTTTATCATTTACTGTAGTTGGTAAATCTTTATAAATTGGGGCTCCATTTTTTAATAATTGTGCAAGTATTAAAGAAGAGTGATGATCTCTTGATAAGGGTGCTATTGCTTCAATTCGTTTCATATTACAAATCTTTTGATTTAAATTTTTTAAGTGATAACCATGTTGGTATAACTGCCCAAGTAATAAGTGTAAGAAAAGTAATGACCATTCCAAATGTTGTTCCAAAAAAGTTTTTAAATATTGCTCCAGTATATCCCATTAATGCAGAAATTTCTAGTTTAAGTAGTATAAGTATTCTACTTAAATCAATAGGATTTAAAACTGCAATGCCAACCATTGCTTTTTCAAGTGGATAATCTGCAAATTGAAAAAGTATAAAAAGTACTAGCCCATCGAATATAATTGAAAAGTATAGCCATAATAAAATTACTGCTCCAATTCCTTTTGCTTTATCTCTTGCAATTACTGAAACTAACATGGCAAGTGCAACAAAAATAATAGACAGTAACAAACCGGTAAAAAGCATCATTAAACCAACATCACTCATTTCAAATAGTAATATTGGTAAACCAATACCAATTGCAAAAGCTAAACACATTACAGTAACTAAGCCAATAAAAATACTGAGCCAAATAGTTTTTCTTTGTAAAGGTTGACTGACTAATAATTCTAAAAATTCTGAGCTATTGTATACGTATATAGTAGAGAATAATAAACTTACCAAAGGAACTATGATGAGAATAATATTTAATAAACTTAATAAGCCTTTAGCACTATTATCCTCTAAATTAAATATACTTAGTGAAATGATGAATAGCATTAATGTATATGCCATCATTACTCTATTCCTAAGCAAATCAATGATTACATATTTAATTATTTTTTTCATTGTTGAATTATTTATTATGCATAATACTTGCTATTGCTTTTGATAGTTTTTGTTCTCCAGTATCTGATTTCAATTGTTCTATTTTCTTATGAAAGAATAGTTGACCATCTTGCATAAAAATTACTTCTGAAACTAAATCATCTAACTCACTTAATATGTGTGATGTTATTAAAATGAGTTTCCCTTTTTGCTTTTCTTTTAAAATTTTTTCTTTTAAAATTTCTGATGCAATAGGGTCTAAGCCAGCTGTTGGTTCATCAAGTATTAAAACTTCTGGATTAAATAAAAAAGCCAATGATGCACTCACTTTTTGAATAGTACCACCCGACAAAGTATTCATTCTTTTACCTAACATATCTTTAAGTGAAAAAGATTCGATCAGTTCTTCATCTAAAATGGTATTATTATTTTTTCTGATATCTTTCATCATACTGAAGATTTGACCAATACTCATATTGCTAGGATATTTACCCATTTGTGGCATATAACCTATTTGTGATCTATACTCCCAATCATGTGCAATGTTTTTACCATTAAATGTTATGAATCCTGTATCACAAACTACCATTCCTAAAATTGATTTTATTAAAGTGGTTTTACCACATCCATTTGGTCCGATTAAAGCAATACATTCGCCTTTTGCACAATTAACAGATACATTTTTTAAAACATGTAATTTACCAAAGCTTTTATTAATATTGTTTGCTTTAATCATAATTTCAATGGTTTCATTAATGGAAAATTATCAATCAAGTTTTCGGGTGTTAGTGATGGAATAATTTTTTCAGTTTTATCTAATATTGTAGTAATTAAACTTCTAAATAATATCATTGCAGGAGGATTATTTTCAATAATCATTGCATACATACTAACTGGTCTGTATGGAATATCTCCAATTTTATCTTTATTAATATCGTACCCTTCATACTTATCCCAATAATTATTTTTAAAATTATTTAAAACCAAACTACCATTTGTGGCAACATCAAAACTGTTGTTTTCAAAATTATTTTTGGTAACATTT
>JANLVQ010000017.1:0-11200 GCA_031364085.1 Chitinophagaceae bacterium | reverse complement strand
TTTGGTCAGCTAGACCAGCAGTATTTGCTGTAGCGTTCCAATCGATACTATAAGATGTTGGAGAATTAGTTGTTGCAGTATAAGCTAAACTTGTTGTCTGAGCTGCAACATTAAAACATACTGAAGCGGCAGTTCCTAAAGTTGTTATAGTAGGCGAAGCAATTACTGTTACAGAAATAGCTTGGGTTATGTTACAACCATTATTAATAGTCATTGTACCAGAATAAGTACCAGCAACAAGACCAGCAGCAATATTAATTCCAGTAAGTGTTCCACCACCACCAACAAAAACAAAAGCAGTATTTGTTTGGTCAGCTAGACCAGCAGTATTTGCTGTAGCGTTCCAATCGATACTATAAGAAGTTGGAGAATTAGTTGTTGCAGTATAAGCTAAACTTGTTGTTTGAGCTGCAACATTAAAACATACTGAAGCAGCAGTACCAGAAGTTGTAATAGTTGGCAATGCATTCACAATAATAGTACCAGTAGCATTTACAGTTCCACAACCACCAGTTAATGTTATGCTATAATTATATGTACCAGCAACAGTTGGTGTACCAAAAATGGTAATAACATTAGCACTCCATGCAGCTGTTACACCAGTAGGTAAACCAGATACAGCACCAATACCAATTGCACCAGTTGTGGCATGGGTAATTGCAGTTAAAGGAGTACTAATACATACAGATGGTGAACTAGAAGCAGCACCAGCAGTATTAACAGCACTCACCACAACAGTATAAGTTGCAGTATGTGTACCAAAAGCATTTTGAACAAAAAGCGTAACATTATAA
Organism: Chitinophagaceae bacterium; assembly: GCA_031364085.1. GTDB lineage: Bacteria > Bacteroidota > Bacteroidia > Chitinophagales > Chitinophagaceae > CAIVPM01. The sequence goes on along the minus strand of JANLVQ010000017.1, from coordinate 10,406 downwards.
GTACCAGCATTGTTAAAGCTAACAGCTGGCGGGTTGGCTAAATTGCTAATATTAGGAGTAGCATTAGGGAAATCCCATTGGTAGAAAGTAGGGGCTCCGGTAACTGCAGTAGCATTAAAATCGAAACTATTACCAGTTAAACAAGTTGGTGTTGAACCACTAGTTAAAGTAATTGTAGCAGTTGGTGCAACGTTTCCACCACCTCCACCAGCAGTAACTACTATGTTTTGAGAAACAGTAGAAGTACAACCACCAGTTCCTGTAACTACTAATGTAACAGTATAAGTTCCAGCTGAAGCAAAAGTATGCGTTGGATTTACAGTTGTTTCTAAAGGAGAACCATCACCAAAATTCCATGAATAGCTCATATTACCACTTGAAATAGTAGATGAGCTAACAAAAGTTATTGAATTACCAGCAAGTGTATTTCCTATTAAATAATAAGATGCTACAGGTAATGGGTATACAGTTACTGTTTGATTTGAATAATAACTAATACCACTATTTGTAGTAATTAATTGTACACTATAATTACCAGCTTGGGTATATACTTTTGAAGGACTTGTAGCATTAGAAGTTGTGCCATCACCAAAATTCCATGAATAAGTATTTCCAATACCTGTTGAAGTATTTGTAAAAATGAAATTATTGGATGGATTACTTATGCATTGTTGAGGAGTGTTAATGCTAAAGCTTGAAGTTTGTGCAATTAAACTTGAAAATCCTGTAAACAACAAAAATATTGTTGTAATAAAAATACCCCATATTGGGGATGCGGAATTTTTCATAATCTTGTCTTAAGGTGGTTAAGGAAATTAAAAACCAATTTAACAGGTTGATTTTTTAATTATTTCGAATTCAAAATTCATCTAAATAACATCCTTAAAAAATCCCTTGAATTAGGGGGTTTGATTTTTTTTTAACTTATTCTATAAAAATTATATGTAAAACTGTGGTAATCACTTAAATTGCCATTTAAACTTTATTTTATGAGAAAGATTGTTTTATTGATAAGTGTGTTAATGGCTCTAAACTTTGAAAATTATTTAATAGCCCAAGATGCAGTTACCTATCAAACACCACCAAAAGAGCTAGCTGATTTATTATTAGCAAAACCTACACCATCTGTAAGTATTGATTCTAAAGGAGAGTGGATGTTATTTATGGAAAGAAATAGTTATCCATCTGTTGAAGAAATGGCTCAGCCAGAATTAAGAATTGCAGGCCTTAGAATAAATCCAAATAATTTTTCACCAAGCCGTCAGAACTTCATTAATAATTTAACTTTAAAAAATATCAAGTCAGGAGTTAGTTATCCTATATCAGGCTTACCAAAAAATCTATTAGCTGCTAATGTTAGCTGGAGCCCTAATGAAAAAAAGATTGCTTTTACAAACAATACCTCAACATTAGTTGACTTGTATATTATAGATGTTCTTACACAAAAAGCAGCAAAGTTGAATAAAACTAGTTTGAATACAGTTATTGGATCAGCATTTACTTGGGCAGATAATCAAACAGTTTTTTATAAAACAATTGTAAGTGCTGCAAGTATGCTACCTAAAAAACCTTTAATGCCAAAAGGACCAACAGTACAAGAAAATTTAGGCAAATCTGCCCCTAGTAGAACCTATCAAGATTTAATTAAAACACCTTACGATGAAGATTTATTTGAATTTTTAGCTGCAGCACAATTAGTAAAAAATATAAATGCTGTTGAAACAAAAATTGGCAAACCTTCCATCATCAATACTTTTAGTTTGTCTGCCGATAATAAATATTTCATGTTACGTACCATTAAAAAACCATTTAGTTATTTGGTACCTGCTTTTGGTTTTAACTCCTCAGTGTCGATTTATGATAATTCTGGAAAATTAGTAAAAGTTTTAGCTGAATTGCCATCGAGTGAATTATCTCCATCAGGTTTTGATAATATTATGAATGTTCCTAATCGTTTTGATTGGAGAGATGATGAAGCAGCTACTGTAATTTGGAGTATGCCTTTAGATAGTGGAAAATATAAAAATAACATGGAGTATCATGATGTAGTTTATATGTTAACTGCACCTTTTACTTCAGTACCTAAAGAATTATGTAAAACAAAATTCAGATATGCTGGAATTACTTGGGGAAATGCTGAGTTTGCATTGGTAAGAGAAAGTTTACAAAGCAAACAAATGAGTAAAATAAGCAAACTAAATCCAACTACAGGTATAATGGAAACATTGTTTGAAAGAAGTAATAATGATGCTTATAATAACCCTGGCAATGCTGTTCTTGCAAAAAATAAATTTGATAGAAACGTTATTCAAATTATTAGTAATAAAATTTTGTTGAACAATACAACAGGTAGTTCTCCAAAAGGAGATTTACCTTTTCTATCATCTTATAATTTATTAACTAACCAAACAAAGCAAATTTGGAGAAGCTCTGAACAAAGCTTTGAAATGATTGCTGATGTTGTAGATACTGATAAAATGATTGTACTTACCAGAAAAGAAACTCAAACTCAAGTGCCTAATTATTATTTAAAAAATTTAAGTAATAACTCAACTCAACAGCTCACCAATTTCGAAAATCCATATCCTCAAATGATCGGGGTTAAAAAAGAAAAAGTTTTATATAAGAGAGCAGATGGGGTTGATTTAACTGGAAATTTATACTTGCCTAAAGGTTATGCTGTTGCTAAAGATGGTCCTTTGCCTATAATTATTTGGGCTTATCCTCGAGAATTTGAAAATGCAAAAGATGCAGCTCAAATTCGAGGATCTAATTACACTTTTACCAGAATAAATTATGGTTCACCCATATTTTGGGTAACACAAGGTTATGCAATTTTAGATAATGCAGAAATGCCTATTGTTGGTGTTGAAGGTAAAAAACCAAATGATAACTTCATAGAACAATTACAAATGAATGCAGAAGCAGCAATAAACTATTTAGCTAAAATTGGTGTTGGAGATAGAAATAAAGTTGCAGTTGGTGGGCATAGTTATGGTGCATTTATGACAGCCAATTTATTAGCACATACCAATTTGTTTAAAGCAGGTATTGCACGTAGTGGAGCATACAATAGAACATTAACACCATTTGGATTTCAGAATGAGGATAGAACTTATTGGCAAGCACCAGACCTTTATTTTAATATGAGCCCTTTTAGCTTTGCCGATAAAATTAAAACACCTTTATTAATGATTCACGGCGAAATGGATAATAACACTGGAACTTTTCCCATTCAAAGCGAAAGATTGTATAATGCTATTAAAGGTCATGGAGGAACAGTAAGGTTTGTTTTATTGCCTTATGAAAGTCATGGTTATACAGGTAAAGAAAATTTATTGCATTTACTATGGGAAGAGAATAATTGGCTAGAGAAGTATGTAAAAAATGCTAAGTAAATACATTGGTAAAATTGGCATTTGAATATTAAAAATTTACTAGATTATATTTGTTTGAGCGAATACGAAAACTTTTTATTATTTTATTTATGGATATTTTAATTGTTGAGGACGAAAAAAAAATTGCCGAATCATTAAAACAGGGATTAGAAGAGTGTGGTTATGAGGTGATGATTGCTTATGATGGATTAATAGGAGAAGAAATGATAAACAATCATAGCTACAATTTAATTTTATTAGATGTGAATTTACCAGGTATGAATGGTATTGAACTCTGTAAAAAAGTAAGACAAAAAGACATTAAAATACCCATACTTATGTTAACCACATTTGGTTCTATTACAGATAAAGTAGATGGGTTTGATGCAGGAGCGGATGATTATTTAGTTAAGCCTTTTTCTTTTGATGAACTAATTGTGAGAATTAAAGCATTAATTAGAAGATCTACTGATAATGATGTGCCTATTGGAAATATTCTAAAATTTGCAGATGTAGAAATGAATTTAGATACTAAAATAGTTACTCGATCTAATAAAAAAATAAGATTAACGGCTAAAGAATTTCAATTGTTAGAATACTTTATAAAAAACAGAAAAAAAGTTTTGAGTAGGGCTGAAATTGGAGAAAATGTTTGGAGAATAAATTTCGATACACAAACTAATACCATTGATGTTTATGTTAATTATTTGAGAAACAAGATTGATAAAGGGTTTTCTCAAAAACTTATACATACTCAAGTTGGATTTGGATATGTATTAAAAGAAAATGCATCTTAATGAGAGTTAAGTTTAAAATTACATTAGCATTTTTTATTTTGGCTGTTTTACTGTTATTGGCATCCTGTTTATTTACCTATTTAAATTCAGAAAGTCAACATCAGAAAGACTTTGCTAAGATGCTACAAAATAAAGCACTTACCATTTCATCTTTACTGTTTACAAATAAAAAAGTAAGTTATAATATTCTTTCAAAAGTAGATAGTGCTAGTAAAAACCTTTTATTTTCCGAAAATATTAATGTTTTTAATAATAAAAACGAACGCATTTATCAATATGCAGAAGATGCAAATGATACAGTGGAAATTCCAATAAGTTTAGTTAAAAATGCAAGAGTAGAGAATAAAGTAATTACTCAAATTTCAACAAAACCAACAATAGCAATGTATTTCACCAGAAATAATTTTCCTATTGTAATTACTGTTTCTGCATCTGATGAAAACGGAAAAAATAAACTCTATACATTAAAATGGAATTTAATTTATAGTTTTTTTGTGGGTTCTATTTTGTCGTTGATTTTTGGTTGGGTATTTAGTAATATTATTTTAAACCCCCTTGTTAATATTAGTGTTAGAGTTAATAAAATATCTGCATCTAATTTTGCAGAAAGGTTGCCAGTAAATGATTTAAACGATGAATGGAACCAACTAGCAAAAACTTTTAATGATTTGCTATCACGTTTAAGAGAATCATTTATTCTGCAAGGAAGATTTATTGCCAATGCTTCACATGAATTATCTACTCCACTTACCTCAGTAAGCAATCAAATCGATGTTATTTTAAGAAAAGATAGAACCAAAGAAGAATATTTGCAAGTATTGTATTCAGTGAAAAGTGATGTGCAACATATGAGTGAACTAACCCAACAATTACTTGAAATTGCCAGAACATCTAGTGGCGGATCTATACAAACTGAAAATATTAGAGTTGATGAATTATTAATGGAAGTTCCCTCATTACTAAAGAAAATTAATGCAAAATATAATGCTACAATTTATTTTGATGATTTGCCCGAAGATGAAGATTACTGCTTGGTAAATGGAAATCATGCTTTATTACAAGCTGCATTTAAAAATATTGCAGAAAATGGTTGTAAATATTCTCCCAACAATCATGTAAAAATTTCTTTAAGTTTTGTTGATAAGAAGATTGTTATTTTATTTACAAATATTTGTACTAATATCAATCAGTATGAAATTGAGAATTTATTTCAACCCTTTCAACGTGGTTCTAATTCTAGTAATATTAAAGGGTATGGATTAGGGCTATCTTTAACAAGAAGGATAATTCTTTTGCACAAAGGAGAAATAAAAGCTGAACTGAATGAAAATGATTCAATAAATATTTCAGTTGTATTTCAATCTACATTAAAACATTTTTAAGTAGTTTTAATATCTATCATTTGTATCATATAGTAGGTAAATTAATTTTTTTAAATCATAGAAAACTTGGCGTTGTTGGGGAAATAGAATTCCGTCAGCCCGACTAACTGAAGCTAAATTTATAAATAAAAGTTGAGGATATGCACATAGCTAAATTAATAACGTCAAGCTGGATATGAAGCCAAATTGAAAAACAAAAAGTTGAAACACGGCTTCCGTCCGCCTCCATTTTGGCAAACCCCATGTTACCTGCATACCCTTCTTAGTCGTTGTCAATTTTTGCTTGTTTCAATGATAATTTCAAACCTACAAATCCAATTAGTCCTGCTATCAATGATGAAATTAAAATTACAAACTTTGCGTTGTTGACAATGGTTTCATTGTCAAAAGCAAGAAGTGTTATAAATATTGACATTGTAAATCCGATGCCGCCTAAAAAACCAACGCCTAAAATTGATTTCCAATTTATGTCGTCTGGAAGTTTGCAAAGTCCAAATGTTACTGCCAAAAATGTCAATAGGAAAATGCCCAATGGTTTACCTACGATAAGACCAACAGCAATTCCTAAACTGTAATTTTGCGTTAGTGTTTGTCCAATGTCGCTGCTTAAAATGATAGCTGTATTGGCTAATGCAAATATTGGTAAAATTATAAAGGCAACTGGTTTATGTAAAAAGTGTTGCAAAATATAAGAGGTTGATTTTTCATTTCCGTTGCCAAATGGAATAGCAAAAGCCAATAGAACACCTGTAATTGTGGCGTGAACTCCTGAATTAAGCATAAAATACCACATTGCAACGCCACCAATCAAATATGGAATTAGGTTTCTAATTTTTAACCGATTGAAAACTAAAAGCAAAGCAAAAATTCCTAACGCAATAAAAAGGTTAGTCCAAAGAAGTGTTTTAGTATAAAATATTGCAATTATTAAAATTGCACCCAAGTCGTCAATTACTGCTAATGCTGTTAAAAATACTTTCAAAGAAGTCGGCACTCGGTTTCCTAATAAAGATAAAATCGCTAATGCAAATGCAATATCTGTCGCCATAGGAATACCTGCACCCGATTGTGTCGCAGTGCCAAAGTTGAACAACATAAAAAGTCCTGCTGGAATTATGATGCCACCCAAAGCTCCAAAAATCGGTAATAAAGCATCTTTGAAATTTGAAAGTTCCCCTTTATAAATTTCTCGTTCTAATTCTAAGCCTATTAATAAAAAGAAAATCGTCATTAAGCCATCGTTCACCCAATGTTCAATACTGTGTCCAGCAAATTGAGTTTGCCAAAAATGGTGATAGCTTTCACCAAAAGTTGAGTTGGCAATTATTAATGATAAAATTGTGCAACCGATTAAAATCAGTCCACCTGCCTTTTCGCTGTCAAAAAAATCTTTAAATAATCGTGTCATTTTCATATTCGTTCTGCAATAAAAAGTCCGCCGAAGGTTGCAGTTACGCAAAGTAAACACTTCCAAGAATGTAAAGCACTAAACTTATGTTGTGTCCTTGTTGAAAGAGAGAGAGTTTCACTACTGAAAGCTGAGAAGGTGCTGAACCCACCACAAAAGCTAACTGTTAAAAATAATCTTGCGGTGGGTGAAAGTATTTTAGGACAAGACAGTTGAAAAAGTAGCTCATAACATTTTTAAAAAATAAAAGTTATAAAATATTTTCAATTTCATTTAAATGAAACACAGTGTATTTAGCTCTTTCGTACTTATCTGAATTTAAATGATTCACATAAATAGTATCCATATTAACGTTTAAGGCACCCTCAATATCTGCCTCAATATTATCACCAATCATGATGCTCTCTTTAATGTTTGCTTTTGTTTTTTGCAATGCAAATTCAAAAATTTCTTTATGAGGTTTTAAACTATTACTTGCTTCTGAAGTAATTACTTCATTGAAAAAATGACCTAATTTACTTTGTTCTAATTTTTTAGATTGAATACTGTCAAATCCATTTGTGATAAGATGTAGCTGGTATTTTTTATTTTTTAAATAAGTTAATAATTCAATTGTATATGGGAATAAATTTGTTTTAAATGGAAGGATATCAGTAAAAGCTGTTGCCATGTTTTTTGATAAAACTTCATCAGTAATCTTATAATCTAATAAAGTTAACCACATTCTTTTCCATCTCAATTCTTGTTGTTTAATAAACCCCTTAGTATATCTATCCCAAAGCATATGATTGTAATGACTGTATTTTTGAAAAAAAACATCAAAACTATCAATACCTTTTTCTTGTAATTCAAATTGAATAAACAAATCAGTTAAAGTATCTTTTGCATTAGTTTCAAAATCCCAAATGGTATGGTCTAGGTCAAAAAATAAATGTTTGTAATAATTTGTTTTCATGTTCTACAAAATAAAGGATGCTTTATTTAATACTTTTAATTTTCATCAAATAACTTCGTATAATTATGAATATAGTAATTACTGGTGCTTCTAAAGGATTGGGTAAAGCTTTTGCTTTACAATTTGCAAACAATATCAATACATTGTTTTTGTGTTCCAGAAATTTAGATGCTCTACAAAAAACTGTAGATGATATCAAACAATATAGCCCTGATATAACAATTCATTTTAAAGCTACAGATGTAAGTAAAAAAAAGGATGCTATTGATTTTGCAAATTGGTGTTTACAATTTGGAACTCCAGATATTTTAATTAATAATGCAGGTTCTTTTCTTCCAGGTTCAATTAGTGCTGAAGCTGATGGAATTTTAGAAAAAATGTTAGCTATAAATTTAAATAGTGCCTATCATATTACAAGAACTTTTTTGCCTAAAATGATGAAAAATAAAAGTGGACATATTTTTAATATATGTTCCATTGCATCAATAAATGCTTATCCAAATGGAGGCAGTTACAGTATCAGTAAATTTGCTTTATTAGGGTTTAATAAAAATCTAAGGGAAGAGTTAAAGCCCTATGGTATAAAGGTTACAGCAATTATTACTGGTGCAATTTATACAGATAGTTGGAAGGGTAGTGGTGTTGATGAAAATAGAATTATGAAAGATACAGATATTGCCAAAATGGTTTATACCGCTACACAATTATCTGCACAGGCATGTGTTGAAGAAATTGTAATTCGACCACAACTAGGTGATTTATAAAAAATGTCTTTCTCAAAAGAAAGACATTTTTTATAATCATTCATCATTCATCATTCAACATTCCTCTATGCCCCAACCAAACTTTTTTACCTTGTAATTTTCTTACTCCAAACATTATCGCAGCAAGAACAAAAAAGAAAGGTCCTGCAAAACCAAGTATGGCAATGAACTTTGTTCCAAAAAATTTGGTCATTGGTCTTCTTAATCTTTCACTAATTATATACATACTTGGCACCATTATAAGAGTTAAAAAGAAAGCAAAGATTAATCCAAAAATTATAGTCCAACTTAAAGGTCCCCAAAACACAACACTATCTCCTCCAAAAAATAAATGAGGGTTTAATGTACTCAGTAAGGAGTGAAAATCTATATTCAATCCAACAGCTAAAGGAAATAATCCAAGCATTGTTGCAAGAGCTGTAAGCAATACTGGTATAATACGAATTTTACCAGCTTGTATGGTAGCTTCTCTGGTTTTAACTCCTCTGCTTCTTAACTCATCGGTAAATTCTATTAGTAAAATACCATTTTTAATTACAATTCCAGCTAAGCCTACAATTCCAACTCCCAACATTATAAATGCCATAGTCATTCCTGTTATAGCATAACCAAGGAACACACCAATAATCGAGAAGAAAATTTCTGTTATAACAATAAATGGTTTACTCATTCCATTAAATTGTAACACCAGAATTAAGAAAATAATTAACAATGCAGAAATTAACGCGGTGAATAAAAAGCTCATAGTTTCTTCTTGTTGTGCACTTTCTCCACCTTGTTTAATGGAAACATCTGAAGGAATTTTTATAAGCGATTTAAACACTTCAATTTTTTTAGCAAGTTCTTTATTTACTGGTCCAGTTAAAGAAGGATCAATAACATTTGATTGAATTTGTATGGTTCGTTTTAAATTTTTTCTTTTTACTCCACCCGATGTGTTGGTATAATCAACAGTTGCCACAGAATTTAAAGGAACTTGCTTTATTGCCATAGTAGCAAAGTCTCTAAAAGTGATTCTCATATTCATCAAATCACTAATATTATTGCGTTGTAGATTATTGTAACGAATTTGAATTTTATATTCATCTTCACCATCTTTTAACTTACTTGCTTCTTTTCCAAAAACAGCATTTCTAATTTCCATACCAATTTGGCTGGTAAATAATCCTTCACGCATGGCTTTTTCTCTATCAACATTTATGGTAACTTCTGGATTAATTAAATCAATATCAGCTTTTAATTTTTCAACCCCATAAACGTTGTTAGTATCTAAATAGTTTAATAAATCAATTGAAGTTTTTGCAATAGCATCAAAATCATCACCTGCAATTTCAATGTTTACAGGAGGGTCTGTTGGTGGGCCACCAGCTTCTTTTTCAACAGTAATTTCTGCTCCAGCAATTCCTGCTTGCATTTCTTTTCTGATGGCATCTAAAAAAGGCTGTGTTTTTTTCCCATCTCTTTTTTCATGTTCTAAAAAGCTTATTTGTATTCTTCCTAAATTACTTTTTGTGCTTCTATCATTATCTCTTGGATTGTTTGCACTAATAGCAACATTGGTAATAATACTTTCTACAATTCCTTTTTTTTGTGGTAATTCATTTTCTAAAACTTTATATACCCTTGATTCTAATATTTTCGTAACAGAATCTGTGGCTTCAGTCTTAGTGCCAATAGGCATTTTAAGATATACATAAATAAAATTAGGATCTCCACTTGGAAA
>JANLVQ010000307.1:0-9127 GCA_031364085.1 Chitinophagaceae bacterium | reverse complement strand
CAATTCCAAGATTTTATATTACTTGTAATGCCTTTACTTGAATCTGTGAAATACAAAGCATCTCTATAACAAGCAAATTTATTTGGAGCAATTACAAATTTTGCTTTTGGTTGAGGATAAATTGTTTTTAAAACTCTTGTTAGCGAGTCTTTACAACCATCCTTACTAGTAACAATTAATTGTACATTTTTTGCAGCAGTGACAACATATTTATGAATTGGGTTTTGAAGGTTGGAAGTTGTAGGATTAAATGCATCTCCAAAATTCCATAACCAACTAAATTGGCTAGTTGAATTATCGCCAATTGTGGTACTATCTAAAAAAGTTCCTCTTCCATCTGGCAAACAAATGGATGGTAATCCGAAATAAACTATTGGTAAATAATTTATTTTAATTGGTTTTGAAATAGAATGTGTACAACCACTATCTGTAGTTACTTTAAGTGTAACCGAATAAGTATTTGCAGCATTATAAGAGTAACTATAAGTTGTACCATTATTTTTTATTGAAGTATTTCCATTGCCATAATTCCAATCCCACTTTACAACATTGCCAACATTGGAAATAGAACTATCTATGAAATTGAAATTGTTTTTTTCGCATAAAGGCGAACTAATTCCAAATTTTGCAATAGGCGATTGAAACACTTTAATACTCTTTGTAGCCGAATCAATACAACCATAAGTTGTAGAAGTGAATGTGTATTTTATTGCATAAATACCAGGACTTACAGTCTGAGGATTATATAAACCTGTTAAACTATCAACTATGCCATTGCCTCTGAAAATTTGAGTTCCAGGTACTCCGCCTGTTTCGGTAGCTTCTGTTATAATTCTTGATGATGTATCGTTACAAATACTTCTTATATTATTAAATTGAACTTTAGGACTTTGGTGTAAAGTAATTTGTTGTGTTTTAGGACTAACACAGGTTACGCCAGAATAAGCCAACATTTTTATATAAATAGTTTTTGTTGCAGGCTGTTGAAAATTATTATATAATTTACTATAAACTTTATTTGGATAAGGATTGTTGTCTATATATTTTGCTAGAGGAGCATTAACCGTATCCCAGTAAATTTCTACTTGTGTAACAGTTCCAAAATCAACAGTAGATGTATTTTGAATTCTTACAGAATCGTTGCTACATAATTTGGCATTATTAAGAACTGTAAAATTTGCTTTTGGCGTAGAACCATTAACAGTAAAGCTACTAGTAACAGAATCTGTACAAAATTTATTTGATGTAACTAATAGTTTAACCTGATACACACCAGTATCTGAATATTTGTGAATAGGATTTTTTATAGTAGAAGTATTTGGATTTAATGGAGCAGATGCAAAAGGATCGCCAAAATTCCAAGCCCAACCAAATGCATTTTGAGAACCATCTGCAATTTTAGATGTGTCAGTAAACTGAGCAAATGCATCATCTAAACAAACTTTTGGTAATAAAAATCCAACATGTGGTAATGGATTAATAATAACTTGCTTTGGTAAACTTGTATCACTCTTACAACCTTTACTATTAATCACCATCAATTTTACATTATAATTTCCGGTAGTATCGTACACTTCGTTAAAAGGATTTGGTAAGGTATTAAAAGTATAAGTATGGCCATTACCCATATTCCAACCCCATTGAATAATAGTACCAACATTAGCCTTAGAAGTATCGGTAAATGTAATGTTTCGTTTTTCACAAAGTGGATTTGAAATGGTGAAACCAGGCGTTGGCAATGGATGAACAATTGTTGTTTTATACATTGTATCACTTATACAACCTTTGTCGGTTTTTATAAATAATGAAATAGTATCGGTTTTTGCCGTAGTATAAAGATGTTTAGGATGTTGAATAGTATCTGTACTTCCATCTCCAAAATTCCAATTCCATTTTACAACTGCATGTCCCTTGCCATCACTTATATCAGTAAAAATGGAAGTGTCTCTTAAACAAATTTCAGGTGCAACTGTAAAATCAGCTTTTGGCTTTTGCCAAACTGTATTTACAATTTTAGAACTATCTTTTACACAACCATATTTGCTAGTTACAATAAGTTTTACAGTGAAAGGGCCAGTATTATTATAATTTGTTGAAGGATTTTTTTGAGTAGATGAATCACCATTTCCAAAAAGCCATTTATAAGTAAAGAAAGATAAAGTGCCATCTGATATAGTTGATAAATCTGTGAAATTGGCTAATCCAATGGGTAAACAAACATTTCCAGGCAAAGAAAAATTAGCTATAGGATAGGGTCTAATAGTTATTGTTTTACTAAAAATAGAACTCTTACAACCTGTTGCAGTTTGCACAAATAATTTAATAGTAAAAACTCCAGTATCTGAATAAGATGTTGTTGGTGGATTATTATTTAGTAAAGTATCTTTTCGTCCATTTCCAAAATCCCAATACCATTTTGTAATTGTACCTGGGCTTGCAACAGATGATGAATCGTAAAACGTAACTGCTGAATTAACACAAATTGAATCTCTAACTCCAAATTTTGCTTGAGGAGGAGGAGAAAGTGTAATGTTTTTAGTTGTATCGGCAATACAACCAATATCTGTGATAATAGTATATTTTATTGGAAAAGTTCCTCCAGCAGAATAAGTTTTAATAGGATTTTTAACACTATCCTTAGTACCATCTCCAAAATTCCAAGCCCATTTGGTTACAGTTCTCCCATTAGCATTAGTACTGTCTGTAAAAGTTATTGCACTATTCGAACAACCATCAGAAATAACTCCAAAATTTGCTATAGGTGTAGCATAAACTGTTACTGTATAATTAATTTCCTGATCACCACTACAACCATCACTTGATGGATTGTTTACTAGAACTTTGATAGGGAATGTACCAGCTTGTGAAAATGTATACGTTCCAGGTAGTTTATAAACGTATAAATTTTTACCATTTCTAACAAAAGTGCTGTCATAAACAGGAGAATTATTTGTTACGGGTGTATTGGGTGATAAACTTGATAAATTATTAAAGTCCCAGTTTAATTTTAAGGGTTGATAAGGTAATGTAATTGAAAAATTTAATGGGGTGTTTTTGCAAGTTGCAGGAAAATTTACTGATGCATACTGGTTTTGTAATGTTACATATTGGTTTAAATCAATTACATTAGTACCTGCATTATATCCATAACTTTCAGCATTGCCAAATCCATATGCAATTGCATTAAAGCCAGAATCAGATTTAATATTATGTGCTCCTGCAGAAACTGTAAAAGTTGCATAATAAAAATTAGGATCTTGGGGATGTAGAATAAAGCTGCTACTTTGATCAACATTATCTAATTTAAAAGAAGTTTGTCCACCAGCTTTTATTATTACACTTATATAATGTCTTAGAATTTGATAATAAGGAGTTGAATTTAAAGTGATGTTATTAATAGTTTGTTCCACAGAACTTAAATAAATCATTTCAGGATCCCCACCAATGCCATTTCCAGTACCACCGGTAAAATTTGGATTGCTATATTGCCCTTGTGTTGTAGAATATTGTGCTACCATAATAGGCTTATCTGCTGTAATAACGTTAGGTTGATTGGTTGGACCAAATTGGTAGTAAAAATTATTAACCAAACCTGTCATTATATTCCCATTCAATCTTACAACTGTTGTTGGGTCTCTAACAACTACTCTAAAAATATTATTGGGTTGTGTACCTGTAGGCGTTGTTAAATACTTATTTCCCCAGGCATTTGAAGGAAGTGCTTGCTGAAAAAGATTATCTGCTGAGCCTGATGGGATGCTAATTTTACCAGCTCCTGAAAAGACAGCAATTTTTTTACATGAGCCAGAAGAGGAAACTGTTCTAATTCTTGAACCTGTTAAATCTGTACCAGTAGTACCATTGCCAGACCCCATTACATTGTATATTTCGCCTTTATTAAGTGTAACATAAAATGGTACTCCTGATGTTCGATTATTTTTATTTGTAACCGAAGGGGTTATTTCAACAACTGTTGTATCTTCTGTGGCAACAACAAAAAAGAATCCATTAGAAAAATTTTGATTAGAAACTTGCGTAAAATTTACAGAATAATATTCTTGTCCTAATGTATTAGTTGGAAATAACAAGCTTGCTCCAGAAATTGATGCATTAAAAATGTGAGCATAAGCAACAATTGGGTTGTTGCTAAAAATATGTATACCACGATTATATTTACCTGTATCTATAATTTTTGCATCTTGAGCACCAGTTTTAGGAATAGCTTCTGATTCTGTAACCTGATTGGCTAATATAGTATACGTTCGAGTATAACCAACTGCAGGTATTTCGACTGTTACAGTTGAGTTTACATCTGAGGTAAAATATAAAATCATATCCTGTGAACCGCCATTTGCTTGTGGGGTGCCAGTAGTATTATTAACCATTTGACAATGGTAACCATACCCTAACCAAAAATCTTTGCCTTTGTTTGAGAAGTCTTGACCTTTAACGTGTAGAGAAATAATTAAAATTAAAGCTAAGCTGATGAGTCGTTTCATTATCAGTTAAAATTGGGTTGCAAGTTAAGTGTAATTGACCTTTAAAATTCCGAATAGTTTAAGTTCTTTAGCTTTTCTTTAAATGCTTAAAAGCCTGAGGCCCCATACAAAAAATTAAATCGATAATTGAAAGATTTTCAATAAAGCCATTTTTATTCTCAAATACTTGTTCGTACTTCAATTTAAAGTTTTGGGTATTTAGGTTTGAAGAATAAAATTTAGAAAACAGCACTTCATTATGATTTAAAACTTTTTCAGAAATAATATATTTCTGATTACTTTTTAAAATTCCCATTACTACATCATGTGCATGCAGGTTGAGGTCAATTAAAAAATTAAAATGCTTTTTAAATAAATTTTCAAACTCTAAAAAGTAAAAATCAAAGAATGCGGAGTTGCCATAACAAGTTTCAATAGCTCTTAAATGTCGATGCCTCCAATTTTCATGATATGCTATTCTGACATCTTTAAGCAATGCTTTTTGATTTCTACCTCCAAGGATTGGAATAGTCAATTTCAAAGTACCAGTAGCAGAAGCAACCTCACATTTATTACTAAACCAACCTTTTTGAAAGGGTAGTTGAGGTGCAAATTCAATATTTTTAAAATTTAACAAAGTGATATAGTAGTTAATATTTCCAAAATAATGTAAATCAAATATATACACAATAAAAAATAATAATAAATAAATAAATTTCAAATAATGCTACTAATAATAAATTTATGAGTTTAATTATTACAACTAAAAATTTATTAAATATTTGTAACTATATATAATCCATATAAATAATATATTTTTAAAAACTAAAAATATGAGTAATTATATTGTTCAAAATAAAAATGCATAATGATAAATATTTTAGCATAAATAATTTAAAAAAAAGTCAAAAAATTCGAAAAAAAATATTGAACTAAATATTGAAATATAAATGGTACAAAATTATTTCTTCATTTTTATTTTGCTATAAAAAAAAGACTATGCCATATTGGCTTTACTAAACTCTTGCTCCAAAAATCGAACTTCCTATTCTTACCAAATTACTACCATAGTTTATAGCTATCTTATAATCGCTACTCATGCCCATAGAAAGAATCTCAAATTCTGGATGTTGATGATAAATGGATTGTAAATATTGAAATTCTGATTTAACAATTTTTTCATCTTCACTGAAACTTGCCATTCCCATTAATCCTTTTATACAAATATTTTCTAAATTCCCATGCCTTTGAAAATCTATAATTTGTTGAAATTCTACCTCATCTAAACCATATTTTGTTTCTTCTTTAGCAATATACACCTGCAATAAACAATTGATGATTCTATTACTTTTCTTTGCTTCTTTGTTTATTTCTTTTAATAATTTTAAGCTATCCACACTTTGAATTAAATAAATAAAGGAAGCAATATATTTTACTTTATTGGTTTGTAAGTGACCAATAAAATGCCAATTGATATCTAATTCTTTCAATGCTTCCTGCTTTGAACAAAGTTCTTGTACATAATTTTCTCCAAAATTGCGTTCGCCTAATTCATATAATGCCTTTATTTTTTCAATACTTTGAATTTTTGATACAGCAACTAGTGTAACTTGTTTTTCTGTAAGCTCTTTTTTAATTAATTTATATTGATCAATATTAATTGTCATTTTTTGGTTTTCTATATTTCAAAATCAAATATTCAAGTAGTAAACAATCGTTAAATGCACTACTAAACCATTTAAATTCTGTGTGAGGTAAATTAGAAGCCAGGGTTTTAATTGAAGAGTTTAAATGTGCAAATAAATGACCATGATAATATACAAAATCATTCAAGTACAATTTATTAAAACCGTTCGTTGCATTAAAACCAAAATGAGTAATATCTACATCCCATTTCAATAAGCTGTTCAATAGTATCACTTTTTCCAAGTAAACATCAGTTTCATAAAAAAGTTTCTTAGCAGCTGCAATTAAAATAGGTTTTTTATTTTCTAACTCTATCATTTTGTTTGTACTCATTAATCTGGCTAAATGATATAATAAAATTGCACTGTTTGCATAATAAGGAGAAATGAATTTTGGGTTTTGAAAAATCATCTGATCATCAATCATATTTAATATCAAAAGATAAGTTGCTGAATCAGCTTTGGACCAATTCAGTTTGTAATGATTTACAAACGATAAAATATTACAATGAACCCCAAAATCAAAGTCAATTGGCATTTTTTTTCCATACCAAGTTGAATATGCCTTGAAATTTTTGTATTTGGTTTTCGTATTTTTTATACTGTGTTTATTTCCATTTACAAATTCCTGCATTTCCTGATGTGCTTGTTCAGCAATTGAATCAGTTAAGCTTAAGGAAGCAAGTATTAAACCAGTATCATCTAAATCATCTGGCAAGGCCAATTTCTTACTAAATCTGCTTAAAATAAAATCATTTGGAAAAAAAACTGGCTTGCCATCCTTTGGCCAAAAGTTGTAACTTAATCTTCCAGCTGTATTTTTATAATATTGAAAAGATTTTTTCGATCTATTTATTATGGTATCCGACACAATTTTTTCATCTTCAGTTAATAATGCTTGAAGATTTTGTAAGGTATATGTAATTAATGCTGTAAAAAAGATGTTATTGTCTGCTTTAAAATCACGAGAATTATGGTGCTGTCGATAACTTTCAAAACTACCTTGCTTGAAGAAATTAGTTTCTAATTGTTGCTTGTACAAAAGTTTTTGAAACAATTTTGGAATCAACAAACTATCATTTGCAAACAATTGGCTACTAAAGCAAAAGATAGATATAATGAACCAATAACGCATGTTACAAAAATAATGGCAAAGCACAATGCATGAATAAATTAAGTAAATAATAAAAATACCCACACTGTATAACAAATTCGCTTGTAAATACTACAAGCACTTATTTTTGTTTTTATGATTTCTCAAGAAATAATAACTCAAACCATATTTTACATTTTTTGTTTAGTTACACTCATTCATGTATTATATTATTTATACTTTTTTAGAAGATTAGCTTTTTACAAAGAAGAAGAGAAAACTGTAATTCATCAACACCCAGTTTCTGTGATTGTTTGTGCTAAAAATGAAGCAGCTAATTTAACAAAAAACTTGCCGGGAATTTTGTTTCAAAATTATAAAACAACCCATGAAGTTATAGTAGTAAATGATAATAGCGAAGACGAAAGTAAGTATGTAATTGACGAATACAAAAAAGACTTCAAAAACCTCAACATTATTGAACTAGTTCAAGAAGCAAAGTTTATTGCAGGAAAAAAATTTCCATTAAGTATGGGTATCAAAAGCAGTAAATACGAAACTCTTTTACTAACCGATGCAGATTGTGTTCCCGCCTCTGAAAACTGGATTACCAAAATGCAAAATGGATATACAGAAGGAATTGAAATTGTTTTGGGTTATGGTGCTTATAATAAATTACCTGGTATTTTAAATAAACTCATTCGTTTCGAAACTTTTTTAACTGCAATACAATATTTATCTTATGCTTTAGCAGGGTTGCCATACATGGGTGTGGGTAGGAATTTAAGTTATAAGAAAGATGTATTTATTCGTAACAAAGGATTTTCATCTATTAATCATTTACAAAGTGGAGATGATGATTTGTTTATAAATAAAGTTGCAACTAAAACTAATACAGCTATAGTTATTGATCCAGAATCGCATACTTTAAGTGAGCCAAAGAAATCATTTAAAAATTGGATTCGTCAAAAAAATCGTCATTACACTACTGCATCATATTATAAGCCAAAATATAAATTTTTATTAGGAACATATCAGGCAACTTCATTTTTATTTTATCCTTTAATGGCTTTAAGTATTATATTTTTTAATTGGTGGATAGCATTGATTGTATATTTAGTTCGATTAATTTTTCAAGCCATTATATATTCAAAATCGATGAATAAGTTAAACGAAAAAGATTTATTACCTTGGTTTTGGCTTTTAGATATTTGGATGTTTTTTTATCAACTGATTTTTATTTCAGCACTTTGGAAAAAACCAAATCAAAATTGGCAATAAATTATGGCAACTATTCAATTAGAACTTGTTCAAAAGCCTTATGGGTTTTTAGTTACAGACGAGCATGGTTTAACTATTAAATTAGATAATATTGGAACGCAAACTCCAAACTTTGGTGTAAGTCCCATGCAAAATTTATTAATGTCTTTAGCAGGTTGTAGTAGTATAGATGTGTTATTGATTTTAGAGAAGCAAAAACAAAAGGTTCAATCTTATCAAGTTAAAGTTTCTGGAACAAAAGTTAAAGTGCATGAATTCTCTTTATGGGATACCATAGATTTAGATTTTATTATTGAAGGAGATATTGATGAAGATAAAGCTAAAAGAGCTGTACAACTTTCAATAGATAAGTATTGCTCAGTTGCAGAAACTTTAAGAAGGGCAGGAGCTACCTTAAAATATACTGTTGCTATTAAATAAAAAAAATCCTGATTTCTCAGAATTTTTTTTATAATAAATTAATAGGTTATTATTTACCAGCATATAAACGAACTGCTATTATAACGTCATTCGATACATTTCCTTTGCCATAATTCACGCCAAAAATTGTTCTGTCTAAACTAAAAAATGCTTCTGCATAAACTTTTGTA
>JANLVQ010000275.1:0-1517 GCA_031364085.1 Chitinophagaceae bacterium | reverse complement strand
GGTTGAGGCACTATTCAAAGGCGTTGTAATATCTGTTAAACTTCTCGAATTGAAGTTTTCTGTTGTATTTAGAGTTTTAGTTTTTGTAACTAAAGCAATAGGTTCTATTAAGGGTTTAAAACCATTCTCATTTAATGGTTTTGGTTCTTCTTTTTTTGCAATAATTGGTTGTTGAATAGTTGTTGTTTGAGGCTGAGGATTTACTTTAACTGTATAAATTGGTTTTGAAGTTGAAATTTCTTTGGTATAACTATTATATTCTTTAACTGGTAATACTAATGTTCCTGGTCCAATAGTAATTAATTGGGGTTGTAAAGAGGTTTTATAAACCCTAATTGGAGTTTTTTTCTCAACAAAATTTTCAATTTTGTTATTGGCATCAGCAATTGAAGAGTTGGGTAATAAAGTTGTTCCATTATTACGAGTTGCCGTTATGCTACCTTTTAACGTATAACTCTGACTATAAGTAATTGAAAAGCAAGTTATTGAAATAAAAACTAAAATTTGTTTTTTCATACACAAGAGTTTTCAGATAAACTGTTCTATATAAAAACGTTTCTAGTATACCTTTTGTTATTGAATGTGTAAAAAATTAAGATTTATTTGAGTTAATAACAAATAGCAATGGTTGAATACATAAAAAATGAGGCTGTCTTAAAAGTCAAACGAAGGCTCTGAGAATTGCATATATGAAAATTTTCTCCATCACCTCTCCGAATAAAAAGAGGCCGTCTCGGACTTTTAAGACAGCCTCATTTTGAGATTATTTTATAAAGATATTATGCTAACATTCTTAAAGGCTGCTCTAAATAGCTTTTTAAAGTTTGTAAGAAAGCTGCACCTGTTGCCCCATCAACTACTCTATGGTCACAACTTAAAGTAAGTTTCATAATATTTCCTGGAACAATTGCTCCATTTTTTACAACTGGAACTTGACTAATACCACCTACTGCTAATATACAGCTATCAGGAGAGTTAATGATTGCAGTAAATTCTTCAATACCAAACATTCCCAAATTGCTAATAGTAAATGTGTTGCCTTCCCAATCGCTTGGTTGTAATTTTTTATCTTTTGCTTTTTGTGCAAAGTCTTTTACTTGTACACCTATTGCACTATAACTTAAATAATCGGCATTTTTAACAACTGGCACTAATAACCCTTCTTCAACAGCAACAGCTACACCAATATTGATGTTATTATTAAACCTGATTACATCACCCAACCAACTACTATTTACTTTAGGGTGCATTCTTAAAGCCATAGCAGTTGCCTTAATCACCATATCATTAAAACTTATTTTTAGTGTGCCATCTTCATTTAATTTTTTTCTTGCATTTACTGCTTCATCCATATCTACACTTATTGTTAAATAAAAATGAGGTGCAGTAAATAGGCTTTCACTTAAACGTTTTGCAATTGTTTTTCTCATTTGACTTACAGGAACATCAATATGTGTGGTTGTTAATTTGTTGATTTGTTGATTTGTTGATTGACTTACCAACTCTTCTGACTTACT
>JANLVQ010000198.1:0-3557 GCA_031364085.1 Chitinophagaceae bacterium | reverse complement strand
TTTTGGTGCTTTTTTTGTTACCGTTTCCTCAATAATTGTAGGATTTATTGGTTCATCTAATAATCCAATAAGTGGTATGACAATTGCTACTTTAATGGGTACTTGCTTAATTTTTATTGCAGTTGGTTGGACAGGCAAAGTATTTGAACCAATGGCTTTAGTTGTTGGTGGAATGATTTGTATTGCTGCAGCAAATGCTGGTGCAACCTCACAAGATTTAAAAACTGGCTATATTCTTGGTGCTACTCCAAAATATCAACAAATAGCTTTATTTATTGGTGCCATTGTTTCATCACTAGCCATTGGAGCCACCATAAAAATATTAGATACTCCAACTCAAGAGATGTTAGCACAAGGTATTCATCATGCTATTGGCACTGATAAATATCCTGCACCACAAGGAACACTAATGGCAACTTTAGTTAAAGGAATTTTATCTTTTAATTTAGATTGGCAGTTTGTAATAGTTGGTGCGTTTATAGCTGTTGTTGTTGAATTGTGTGGCATTAAAGCCTTAAGTTTTGCAATAGGAATTTACTTACCCTTAAGTACAACCTTACCAATTTTTATTGGTGGAGCTATTAGAGGAATTGTAGAATGGAGAAAAAAGAAATCTGAAAAGAAATCTGAAAAAACAGAGGAAGAAGATTTAGGAAAAGGAAACCTCTTTGCTACTGGCTTAGTTGCTGGTGGTGCTGTTGCAGGTGTTGTGGTTGCCATACTTTCTGTGAGTGAAGGTGTAAATAAAACCTTACAGAATTGGAGTGCCGAACATAAACTTACAGAATGGTTAGGAGGGCAAACAGGATATTTTATTCTTGGTGTGCTGTGTTTCTTTGCAATGGGTGCGTATTTGTATAAAGTTGCTTTACAAAAAGAATAATGTTTTAATTTTTACAAATTATAGAAAGCCACTTTAATTAGTAGCTTTTTTGATTTGGTTTTAAAGCACTAATTTCGAAAAATTAGAATCCGATATTTGCAAAAAAATAGAAATGAATATTGCAGTATTAGGAGCAGGGATGGTGGGTAGAACAATAGCATTAGATTTAGTAAATGAATATCAAGTTACCAGTTTTGATTGTAGCACAAAAAATCTTTTCACCTTAAAAAAAATAAATTCAAATATTTCAATAATTGAAGCAGATTTACAACAATTTCAATACTACCCTGAACTCTTCAACAGCTTTGATCTTATAGTTATTGCAGTGCCAGGTTTTATGGGTTTTAAAACTTTAGAAGCAGTAATTAAATGTGGTAAAAATGTAGTTGATATTTCTTTCTTCCCTGAAAATGCATTAGAATTAAATGAACTTGCCATTGCACACCATGTAACAGCAATTACTGATATGGGTGTTGCACCAGGTATGAGTAATTTAATTTTAGGAAGATATAATGAAGTGTTTCAAATAGAAAATTTTGAATGTTATGTTGGAGGATTACCAAAAATTAGAGTGAAACCTTTTGAATATAAAGCTCCCTTCTCACCTATTGATGTTTTAGAAGAATATACCAGACCAGCACGTTTACAAGAAAATGGATTTGTAATTACTCGACCAGCATTAAGTGAAACAGAACTCATGTATTTTGATGGCGTAGGAACGCTAGAAGCTTTTAATACTGATGGTTTGAGAAGTTTACTTTTTACCATGAGTCATATTCCAAATCTTAAAGAAAAAACACTTCGCTATCCTGGCCATGTTGAATTAATTATTGCTTTAAAGGATGCAGGATTTTTTGAAAAGAAAACAATTAAAATGAATGGAGCTGAAATTTCACCAATAGAATTCACTTCAAAAATTCTTTTTAAAGAATGGAAACTTGAAGATGATGATGAAGAATTAACAGTTATGAAAGTTATTATTGAAGGAAAAGAAAAAGGAATTCAAAAGAAAGTGGTGTATGAATTGTTAGATGAATATGATATAACCACAAAACTTTCTTCAATGTCTCGATCAACAGGATATACCTGTACTGCATCAGTAAATTTATTAACTAAAAAAATGTTTACAGAAAAAGGAGTTTTTCCACCTGAATTAGTTGGTAAGCATAAAAATTGTTTTGATTATGTTATAGAATATTTAAACCAAAGAAATGTTACATGGAAAAAACAAGAATTTCAAATAAATTAATCATTCCATATTTTCCAATTTTCTTCAGCTTGTAAGCAAAGCATTTGGTAACCATTTTTTACAAAAGCTTTTTGTTCTAAGCCCTTTTTCATAAATAATGTTTGTGCTGGATTGTACACTAAATCGAACAAATAATGTTGAGCAGTAATAAATTGATAGGGGATGTTAGGACATTCATCAGAGTTGGGAAATGTTCCAACAGGAGTGGTATTGATAATAATTTGATGTGTAATGATAATTTCTTTATTCAATTCATCAAAAGTAAAACTACCATCCGATTTTTTTCGAGAAACACATGTAAACTGAATTTGCAGTTTATCTAAAACAAATTTTATTGCAGCTGCAGCACCCCCATTTCCTAGAACTAATGCACGTTGATGAAATGGTTTTAAATCTTCAATCAGTGATTTTTCAAATCCAATAATATCAGTATTAAAGCCAATTAATTTTCCATCAATTATTTTAATACAATTACAAGCTTTGCTTTGTTTTACGTATTCATTTTCAGAAAATAAGAAAGGCAGTATTTGTTTCTTGTACGGAATAGTGATAGCCAAGCCTTTAATAGACTTATCTAATAAAATCAATTCTTTGATTAAATCAATTTTTTCAAAATCAAAAAGTTTAAATTGAGCATCATAAATTTTCTCTTGTTCAAACTTTTTATCGAAATATTGTTTCGAAAAAGAATGAGTTAAAGGATGACCAATTAAACCAAAAATATTCATTAAGATTTTTTATCGAGGTACAAAAAGAAAGTATCTCCTCTTAAGCCAATTCGCATGGCCTCTAAAGGCAATACTTCATTAGGTGCAATGTTTCCTAAATTTACATTACAACCAATTAACTCTAAAAAGTATAATTGTTGTGCTTTTTGTGGGGCTTCCCAAATAATTTTCTCCTCAGGTATTTGAGTTAAAATTTCTTGTACTAAACCTTCACGAACTTCACCAGAACCTCTGTAAATACCCACATTTCCTGCCTCTCTAGCTTCTGCAATTACATAAGTTGAACCTGCTTCAAGTTCTGCTCTCATCAATTCAATCCATTTATATGGAGGAATAATATGTGCAGCATCTTTGCTACCTACTTCACTTAATACAGTAGCATGCTTGGTAAGTTTTTCGATATATCCACATTTTTCTGCATGAGGAATTGTTATTGAACCATCACTTACTTCAATGTATTCTACTCCATAATCTTTACAAATGGCAACAAAATCATCAAATTGATTACGAATTAAAAATGCTTCGAACAATGTTCCACCAAAATAAATTGGCATTCCTGCATTTTTATAAACTTCAATTTTTTCTCTCAAATTTGGTGTTACATAAGCAGTACCGAATCCAAATTTTACAATATCAACATGAGGACTTGCAATTTCTAAAAAATTTTTTGTTTCGTTTATACTTAACCCTTTGTCCA
>JANLVQ010000138.1:0-2317 GCA_031364085.1 Chitinophagaceae bacterium | reverse complement strand
CCAATACTCATTAACTTTTGTTTCTTTTAAAATTGCTGTAGCTCTAATATTATCATCCCAAAAACCTGAAGAAAGAGATATGGCTTTATCTTGTGCTACTTTTTGAGTTTTATTAGCATAGTCAAAGAAACCTCCTCAGAACCTCTACACGGCTCCTCATATCCTTAATTTGTTCAATCGTCATATTGTTATAGATTTGATTTGATAGGTTGGCAAATGTATTGCATAAATCTTCCTAATTTAATAAAATGCAACTTGTAGAAACAGACCTTGAAAAAATTCTTTTTAAAACTACAATTGATGAAAAGACGAATGATAGATTCAGTGATTTCTTAACTAAATTAGATAGTGCAGCATTAGATGAAGCAATTATTCGGTTAGAAAAAATTATTGCACCTCAAATTGACTGTACTAGTTGTGGTAATTGTTGTAAATCGTTAATGATTAATGTTGAAGAAATAGAAGCAGTTAATGTTGCTAATTTTTTGAAATTGGAGAGAAAAGAATTCGATAAAAAATTTATAGAAAAAAGTGAGAATGGTAAAATGGTTATCAATAAAATTCCTTGCCACTTTTTAGAAGATAATAAATGTACTATTTATCAAAACAGATTTGCTGGTTGTAAAGAGTTTCCTGCATTGCATTTACCACAAATTCAAAAAAGATTGTTTACAGTTTTTATGCACTATGCACGTTGCCCCATCATTTTTAATGTTATGGAAGAATTGAAGGATGTTGTTGGGTTTGAATAACATTACCCAATAGCCTTATTTAAATCTTCAATTAAATCATCTGCATCTTCAATACCTACACTTAAACGAATTAAACCATCACTTAAACCATTTTTAATTCTTTCATCTCTTGGTATAGAAGCATGAGTCATACTTGCAGGATGATTGATTAAACTTTCTACACCACCCAAACTTTCTGCTAAAGAAAATAAATGTGTTGATGATAATAATTTATTTAAAGCTTCAGTGCTTTCATCTTTCAATTCAAAACTTATCATACCACCAAAACCTCTCATTTGTTTTTTTGCAATCTCATGCCCTGGAGCATCTGTAAAACCTGGCCAATACACTTTTTTAACTTTGCTATGATTGCGTAACCAATGTGCAATTTTTTCACCATTTTCACAATGCCTTTGCATGCGTAAGTGTAAAGTCTTAATTCCTCTCAAAACTAAAAAACAATCTTGTGGTCCTGGAACAGCACCACAACTTTTTTGAATAAAATAAAGCTGCTCTCTTAATGAATCACTATTCATTACCAAACATCCTTGAATAACATCACTATGTCCACCTAAATATTTTGTTGCACTATGCATTACAATATCAGCACCTTGATCTAATGGATTTTGTAAGTAGGGAGAAGCAAAAGTATTGTCAACACAAAGTAAAATATTGTTGGCTTTAGCAATAGTTGCAACAGCACTAATATCAACAATATTCATTAAAGGGTTTGTTGGAGTTTCTGTCCAAATTAATTTGGTATTGCTATTAATATAATTGCTGATATTATTGGCATCTTGCATGTTGATATAATGAAACTTGATACCAAATTTTTCGAACACTTTACTAAACAATCTGTAAGTACCTCCATACATATCGTTAGCAGCAATCACTTCATCGCCTGGGGCTAATAATTTTATTACTGCATCTGTTGCAGCAACTCCACTACTAAAAGCTAAACCATACTTTCCATTTTCAATTTGAGCATAGGCTTCCTCTAAAGCAAAACGAGTAGGGTTCTGACTTCTGGCATATTCAAAACCTTTGTGTTTACCAGGTGCAGACTGAACGTAAGTACTGGTTTGATAAATGGGAACCATTACTGCTCCAGTACTTGGGTCTGGTGTCATGCCTGCATGTATAATTTTAGTTTCTAGTTTCATAATTTATTTTGTTTTGCAAAGATGTAGTTTGAAATTTAATTATTATTATTTAACGATAGCTGCAGCACATAAAATTCTCCAATCTAAATTGTTGCTATCATATGCCGATGCTGCTTGAATAGGAGTTTCTAAAATTGAAGGATGAAGGATATGATGCTCGACTAATTTTTTTCTGCTCTGCATAATCTTTTCTTTCAGTGCAGGATGCTGTAACCATTGCTGTTGTGGAGGTTCGTAACCAATTTTACCTTTTCGCCAAACAATTTCTGCGGGTAATTTATCTTTTACCGATTCTCTTAATATCCATTTAGTATATCCATTTTTTATTTTATACTTTGATGGCAGCGAAAAAACAAATTCAACCAAATCATGACTTAAAAACGGCAACCTCACTTCTCTGCTATGAGCCATAGAATTTCTATC
>JANLVQ010000117.1:0-3371 GCA_031364085.1 Chitinophagaceae bacterium | reverse complement strand
ACTATTCCTGTTGCATTTTTAATGAGGTCTTCAGTTACTGCTTTGTTGCTAATGGCTACTTCAACTTGGTATGCATTAATTGTTGGGTATAACTTTTTTGTACAAGCAAAACAACCTTATTTGTATTTAGGTTTTATGATTTTGCTTTTAGCATATTACTTCATTCACATTTATAAAAAAACAGAATCAAACAACTTTATCTGGTTTAATTGGCTAATTGCAGCATCCTTTGCTATTTGTTTAGGAAGTTTTATGAATAAAAGTCTCGTAGATTTTAAATGGCTTTCCTTAAGCTATTTTGCATTATTTACACTTTATTTTTTAATTGGGCAACTGCCTGTAATGAAGGATAATCGTTTTTATTCAAACCCTTTTGGAAAGATTGGAACTGTTGGAATAATTATTATGTTAGCTATGTATAGTTTTAAAACAAGTTGGCTTAATTATAACTATGTAAATGAACATTTGGATTCTCTTTTTTCTTCTCTTTATTTTTATATTCTTCTTCTTGAAGTTGGTTGTATTGCTTATATTTTGTTGAAAAAAGATTCTTCATTAATCAAACATCCTTTCTTTATTTCTTTCATTTTATTTTTTATTCTCATTTTTTTAAATGGTCAAATGCCCATATTATCAGCAATTCTAATCAATGTAATGATATTATCCATTGCAATTTATTATATCAATAAAGGAAACGCTTTAAATCATTTTGGAATTTTAAATTTTGGATTACTATTAATAGCATTATTAGGCACAATGAGATTTTTCGATGAAGGGATACCTTTTATTTGGAGGGGAATATTTTTTATGCTTACAGGCGTTGGCTTTTTTGTTGCCAACATTCAACTTTCTAAAAAAAGAAAATCATTACAAAACAATTCTTAAAATACTCTCATGAAACTATTTAGTTTAATAGCTTTTGTTTTAATTGTAATAGCTCAATGGTTTGTACCAACAAGTATGATTTTAAAAAAAGAAGAGATCTTGAAAAATGGTAAAGCTTTCAAATTTAAAACAGAACCCATTGATCCATCTGATCCATTTGAAGGAAAATATATTAGTTTAAAATTTCAGCAAGATACTTTTTCATTAAATAAAGAATTAGAAAAGTTAAGTAATGGTGATGAAATATTTGTTGTACTAAAACAAGAAAATGGATATGCTGTAATTTCTCAAGTATTAGTTTCAAAACCAAAAGGGAATATTGATTTTGTAAAAGCAAGCCTTGATTATATAGAGAATTACGAAAACAACAAACGAATTCATATTAACTATACTTTCAACAAATTTTTTATGGAAGAATATAAAGCTCCAAAAGCAGAAGTATTGTATAATAAAGCGAGTCAAAAAAATAAGAACAATTGTTATGCCTTAGTATATACAAAAGATGGTTCAGCTGTGGTAAGTGATGTATTGGTGAATGATACATCTATTTCAAAACTTGTTAAGTAATTTTTAAAATATTGCTGAGTTAGGGAATTAATGAATTTCAAAAATTAAAACCTCTTAATTGGGCGAGTGTAAAACCTTAATTTTGTAATCAAATTGTAACTATGCAAATAGAAACTGGTGAACTCTTAAAAAATATCAATAACCCTGATGATTTAAAAAAAATAAGTCGTGAGCAATTGCATCAAGTTTGTGATGAACTTAGGCAATATATTATTGATATTGTAAGTGTACATGGAGGTCATTTTGGTGCAAGCCTTGGTGTGGTTGAATTATCAGTTGCTTTACATTATATTTATAACACACCTTATGATCAATTGGTTTGGGATGTTGGTCATCAAGCTTATGGTCATAAAATTCTTACAGGTAGAAGAGATAACTTTATTACTAACAGAAAATATAAAGGGTTAAGCGGTTTTCCAAAAAGAAGCGAAAGTGAATATGATACTTTTGGTGTTGGACATTCATCCACCTCAATTAGTGCAGCTTTGGGTATGGCTATGGCAGCAAAATATAAAGGCGAAAACAGAAAAAGTGTTGCAATAATTGGTGATGGTAGTATGACAGCAGGTATGGCTTTTGAAGCCATGAATCATGCTGGAGTTGCAGATAGTGATTTGTTAGTTATTTTAAATGATAACTGCATGAGCATTGACCCCAATGTTGGTGCATTAAAAGAATATTTAACCGATATTTCTACTTCTCCAACTTACAATAAAATGCGTGATGAAGTTTGGAACTTGATGGGTAAAATGCCTATTGGTAAAAGTTTTACTCGTAATATGGCAAGCAAACTTGAAGCTAGTTTAAAAGGAGTAATTAGTCAGAGTAGTAATTTATTCGAAGCATTAAAATTTAGATATTTTGGACCCATTGATGGACATAATATTTCTAATTTAATTGAAGTTTTAAAAGATCTAAAAAATATTCCTGGTCCTAAATTATTACATATAGTAACAGTTAAAGGAAAAGGATATTCATTAGCAGAAAATGATCAAACAAAATGGCACGCACCAGGTTTATTTGATAAGGTTACTGGAGAGATTTACAAAAAGAAAATAGAAGTTCCTCAACCCCTAAAATATCAAGATGTATTTGGTTATACCATAATTGAATTAGCCAAAGCCAATAATAAAATTATGGCTGTAACACCTGCAATGCCAAGTGGTTCATCATTAAAATATATGATGGCAGAAATGCCAGATAGAGCTTTTGATGTAGGAATTTGTGAACAACATGCAGCAACACTAAGTGCAGGATTAGCAACACAAGGATTAAAAGTTTTTTGCAATATTTATTCTTCATTTATGCAACGTGCATACGACCAAGTAGTGCATGATATTGCCATTCAAAAATTGCCTGTGGTGTTGTGTTTAGATAGAGCAGGATTAGTGGGTGAAGATGGTCCAACACATCATGGATGTTACGATATTCCTTATTTCCGTTGCATTCCAAACATGATTGTTTCTGCCCCAATGAATGAAAAAGAATTAAGAAACTTGATGTACACTTCTCAATTAGAATCTACAAAAAATCCTTTTGTAATTCGTTATCCAAGAGGCGAAGGAGTGTTAGCAGATTTGCAAAAAGATAATATGGCTGAAAAATATCCTTTTGAAGAAATTGAAATTGGTAAAGGGCGACAATTAAAAGATGGAAGAGATATTGCTATTCTTTCATTTGGTCATCCAGGAAATTTTGCACAAGCTGCAATAAGAGAATTGAGAACAGATGGCATTGATCCTGCACATTATGATATGCGTTTTGTGAAACCAATTGATGAAGAATTATTGCATGAAGTGTTTAGCAAATACAATAAAATTGTAACCATTGAAGATGGTACAACTATTGGTGGTTTTGGTAGTGCAATATTAGAATTTATGGCTCTACATAATTATTCTGCTGAAGTTAAAATGTTAGGT
>JANLVQ010000116.1:0-2592 GCA_031364085.1 Chitinophagaceae bacterium | reverse complement strand
GATGTTGCTGGTTTAGACGAAGCAAAAGTTGAAGTAATGGAGATTGTAGATTTTCTTAAAACTCCTCAAAAATATACAGCACTTGGTGGCAAAATACCAAAAGGTGCTTTGTTAATTGGTCCTCCAGGTACAGGTAAAACTTTATTAGCAAAAGCAATGGCAGGCGAAGCTCAAGTTCCTTTCTTTAGCTTAAGTGGAAGTGATTTTGTTGAAATGTTTGTTGGTGTTGGTGCAAGCAGGGTACGTGATTTGTTTAAACAAGCTCGTGAAAAAGCTCCTTGTATTATTTTTATTGATGAGATTGATGCTATAGGTAGAGCAAGAGGAAAAAATGCAGTAATGAGTAATGATGAAAGAGAAAATACTTTAAATCAATTATTGGTTGAAATGGATGGATTTGGTGGCGATAGTGGAATTATTATTCTTGCTGCAACAAATAGACCCGATGTATTAGATTCTGCATTGTTAAGACCAGGAAGATTTGATAGACAAATAAGCATTGATAGACCAGATGTAAAAGGCAGAGAAGCGATTTTTAAAGTGCATTTAGGTCCGATTAAAGTTTCAGAAAATTTAGACATTCATAAATTGGCAGAACAAACACCAGGCTTTGCAGGTGCTGATATTGCTAATGTTTGTAATGAAGCAGCATTAATTGCAGCTCGTAATAATAAGACTGGTGTTGATATGAAAGATTTTCAAGATGCTATTGATAGAGTGATTGGTGGATTGGAAAAGAAAAACAAAATCATAGCACCACATGAAAAAGAAATTATTGCTTATCACGAAGCTGGACATGCTGTTTGTGGATGGTTTTTAGAACATGCCAACCCATTATTAAAAGTAACCATTGTACCCAGAGGAACAGCTGCTTTAGGTTATGCCCAATACACACTTAAAGAACAATACTTATACGATATTGAACAATTGATGGATCAAATTTGTATGACCTTAGGTGGACGTGCAGCTGAAGAAATTATTTTTGGAAAAATATCAACTGGTGCCAGTAACGATTTACAGCAAATTACAAAAATTGCTTATAGCATGGTTACTGTTTATGGTATGAATCCTAAACTTGGCAATGTTAGTTTTTACGACCCAACTCAAGAAAACACTTTCACTAAACCATTTAGTGAAGAAACTGGAAAAATTATTGATGAGGAAGTAAGAAAAATTATTGAAGAAGCTTATATCAGAACAAAAAAATTATTAACTGAAAAAAGAGCTCAAGTTGAAACTATTGCAAAAACATTATTAGAAAAAGAGGTTTTACATAAATCTGATGTGGAGGAATTAATTGGTAAAAGACCTTTTGAAGAAAAAAAGATTCTAGAAGTAGAAGATGAAATTACTGATGTACCTAAAGAAAATATCATTCCAACAATTACAAATTCTACTGAAACAAAAGAAGATTAATTGCAAGCAAGAGAAAACATATTAAGTAAAATAAGACAGGCACTCAACAAATCAGTGCCTGTTCCTTTTGAACATAGAGTTTCATCAGCATCAGTTTTTCAACCTTCAACAAAAGAGTTAGAAGTTGAGTTTGCAGAAAACTTTACTAAACTTCAAGGTCGATTTATTTTTTGTGAAAATAGAAATGAGTTAGTAGAGCAGCTCAACACACTTTTAGAATCAAAAGGATGGAATGAAATTTATTGTAAGGAAGTATCAATTAGAGATGTATTAAAAAATGCTGGATTTGAAAACTTCAATGATACCATTCAGCTAAATGATTGTAGTGCGTCTATAACTAGTTGTGAAAACTTAATTGCAAGAACAGGAAGCATTGTTTTATTAAGTAATAATGAAAGTGGAAGAGCAGCAAGTGTGTATGCACCTATTCATATTTGTATAGCATTTACACATCAATTAGTATTTGACATTTCCGAGAGTTTATCAGATATAAAAAATAAATACCAAAATAATTTACCCTCAATAATTACATTGGCAACTGGCCCAAGCAGAACTGCAGATATTGAAAAAACTTTAGTAGTGGGCGTTCATGGCCCTAAAGAAGTGTTTTGTTTTTTGTTGGATGAATAAACTATACAATACCTTCTCTTACTAAATCGTGTAATTGAATTATGCCTAAGTATTGAGTGCCATTTACTACTAAAAGTTGATTGATATCAAAATTTCTCATTTGTTCTAAAGCATTCACAGCTAAACTTGAAACCTCAATCATTTTAGGATTTTTTGAACAAATATCTTTTGCAACAACAGTATTGTTCAGCATATTTTTTTCTAACATTCTTCTCAAATCTCCATCTGTTATTATTCCTTTAATCCTGTTATTTTCATCAATAACAGCAGTTGCACCTAATTTGCTTTTTGTAATTTCAATTACAATTTCTTTTAAAGAAGCATGCTCTAATACTTTTGGAGTATAGCTTTTATTATACAAATCATCAACTTTTAAATACAATCTTTTCCCTAAGTTACCACCTGGATGATATTTTGCAAAATCTAATGTGTTAAATCCATTAATTTCCATTAAAGCAACAGCTAACGCATCTCCCATAACCATTTGTGCAGTAGCACTTGATGTTGGTGCTAAATTATTTGGACAGGCTTCTTGACTTACAGTAG
>JANLVQ010000110.1:0-4934 GCA_031364085.1 Chitinophagaceae bacterium | reverse complement strand
GTTGTAAAGGCTTGCTGATGTTGAGTTTGAATATGTAATTTAATTTCTTCTTTTGGCTTTAATTGATTTTTAACTCTGGCTTCTCTTAAAGTTGTAATTACATTTTTTAACAATTTCCCTTGTTCAAGAATGCTATTGTTTGGTGTTGGGTGTTGGGTGTTTTGTTTAATTGTAACATCATCATTTCTTTCTTTTAATTGATGATATATTTCTTCTGTTATGTTTGGCATAAAAGGATGTAGTAATTGCAACAATTCATCAAAATATTCAATTGTTTTTTCAAATACATTTTTATCAATTGGTTGTTCAAATCCTGGTTTTACCCATTCTAAATACCAACTACAGAAATCATCCCAAATTAAACTGTAGATTACTTTTAAAGCTGCACTTAATTGAAATTGATTCATTAAAGTTTCTACTTCTTGCTTAGCTTCATTTAATCTGTTGGAGAACCAAAGAGTCGGAAAGTCAGAAAAGTCGGAAAGTCCGAGAGTCTTTTCAGTCGACTTTCTTCCCTCCCACATCTTCACTAACTTCATAGCATTCCATAATTTATTGTTGAAGTTTCTGCCTTGTTCTAAACTGCTTTCATCAAACAATAAATCGTTTCCTGCAGGAGATGCAATTAAAATTCCAAAGCGAACAGCATCTGCTCCATATTTGTCAATCAATGCTAATAAATCTGGACTATTACCCAAACTCTTGCTCATTTTTCTTCCTAGCTTATCTCTTACAATACCTGTAAA
The DNA here is from genome assembly GCA_031364085.1 of Chitinophagaceae bacterium. GTDB lineage: Bacteria > Bacteroidota > Bacteroidia > Chitinophagales > Chitinophagaceae > CAIVPM01. Next base: position 4,188 of record JANLVQ010000110.1, on the reverse strand, counting down.
ATAAACATCTTTAAATGGAATTTGATGCATATATTCTTCTCCTGCCATTATCATTCTTGCCACCCAAAAAAAAATAATTTCTGGGGCTGTAACTAAAGTATTGGTAGGATAATAATATTTAACTTCTGCATTATTTGGATTACTATAACCTTTAAACACTTCAAATGGCCAAAGCCAAGAAGAAAACCAAGTGTCAAGGCAATCTTCATCTTGTTTAAGAATACAATCTACAGTTGCCAGCTGACCATATTTTTCTTCATAAACACTTTTTGCTTCCATTTCTGTTGAAGCAACAACATAATTTCCTTTATCATCATACCACGCTGGTATTCTATGACCCCACCAAAGCTGACGACTAATGCACCAATCTTTAATGTTTTCCATCCAATGCTTATAAGTGTTTTTAAATTTTGCAGGATGAAATTTGATTTCATCATTCATTACCACTTTTAAAGCTGGGCCACTAATTTTTTTCATATCAACCCACCATTGTAAACTTAATCTGGGTTCAACAACGGTATCTGTTCTTTCACTAAAACCTACTTCACTGGTGTAATCTTCTGTTTTTATTAAATATCCTTTGGCTTCAAGTTCAATAACTATTTTTTTACGAGCTTCAAATCTTTCTTCTCCAACAAAAATTTGTGCTTCTTTACTTAGCGTTCCATCATCATTAAAAATATCTACAACTTCTAATTGGTGTTTTTGACCCAATTGATAATCGTTCACATCATGTGCTGGCGTTACTTTTAAAGCACCAGTACCAAAATCCATGGTAACATAATCATCACAAATAATTGGTATTTTTCTGTTGATTAAAGGAACTACAGCAAACTTATTGTGCAGGTGTTTATATCGTTCATCATTAGGGTGAACACAAATTGCTGTATCACCCATAATGGTTTCTGGACGAACAGTTGCAATGGTTATTTTTTCGTTTATTTCATTTCCTTTTTCATCAATAATTTGATATTGTATATGATATAGTTTTTGATGGGTTTCTTTTCTTATTACTTCTTCATCACTCAATGCTGTTAACGCTTTCACATCCCAATTAATCATTCTTTTACCACGATAGATATAACCTTTATTATATAAATCAATAAATACATTGATTACACTTTTATAGTAACCATCATCCATAGTGAATGATGTTCTATTCCAATCTAAACTGCAACTCAGTTTTCGTAATTGTTGTAAAATAATACCACCATATTTTTCTTTCCACTCCCAAGCATATTGTAAAAATTCATCTCTGCTTAATGAAGATTTAGTGATACCTCTTTCTCTCAACATGCCTACAACCTTAGCTTCTGTGGCAATTGAAGCATGATCTGTACCTGGCACCCAACAAGCATTTTTGCCTTGCATTCTGGCTCTACGTACTAAAATATCTTGAATAGTATTGTTTAAACAATGTCCCATGTGTAATACTCCTGTTACATTGGGTGGTGGTATTACAATGGTATAAGGCTCACGTTCATCTGGGGTGCTATTAAAATAACCTTTTTGCAAAGAATGATTGTACCAATAATTATCGGCAGTCTGATGATCGAAGTTTTTACTAATTTCACTCATAAAATAATGCTCTATAAAATTCTAAATATCTTGCTGCAAATGTAAGGAAGGCTAACAAAGGCTTTGTTTAAACTTGAATGGCTTTTTGAATAATTTGCCAAAAATAATGAACTGTATGTTCTATATTTCTATCTTTTGCATTTAAACTGGCTTGTTCAATAAGCTTACTACGCAAACTTTCATTTTTATATAATTCTTGAATTGCATTTGCAATTTCTTCAGTGGTGTTTTCTTTAACTAGCAAGGCAGCTTCGGCTATTATTTCTTTAAAAGAATGGTTGTTTGAGGATATAAGTGCAGTATTGGTTTGAATAGCTTCAACCAAAGGAAATATATGCAATGGATTATTTGTTATATGAATTAAAGCATAAGATGCAGCTAATAATTGAGCATATTTTTCATCTGAAATATTTTCGAGAACCACAACATCATCTTTAAATTTAAAAGTTGATATTTTTTGTTGTAATGATGATGATAAATTTTGATGTCGACTAACCACCATTAACTTCATATTAGTTTTTTGCCACTTTTTAAATTGAGCAAATGCTTTTAGTATTGTAATTAATTCTTCGCTTTCAGAAGTAACTGAGTTACAAATAAAAAAATTTCTTCCATCGGTATAGCCATCTTTAATTGATGAAATTTCATTAAAAGATAAAGGCTTAAAAGCAGATGAAATAATTGGTGGAATAACTTCAATTTGATTTTCATTAAGCAAAAATTGTTTAACTAAAATATTTTTGAAATAATCTGTGAAGACAATGATTAGATTTGATTTTATTAGATTAAAGGATTCTTTTTTTGAAGGAATTTGTTGTAAAAAAATAACTTGTGGAGTTGAATTTTTTAGTTTAACAAATGAATTGATACTAATTAAAACTTTAGCTTTATGTTTAACAATTAATGTCATGATTTTTCTTGTAGAAAAAAATGATGGCAATATTCTGCTAGGATTAAAATATTCTACTTGTAGATTTTTTAAAGATTGTAAGTTTTGAAAAGATGTAGGTTTATCTGTAATAGCCACAAATTGCTTTGCAACACTTTGCTTAATTATAAAATCAAACCACTTGAATTGTTCTATATCATACAAATTATTTTTCGATGATAAATATAGAATTGTAACTTCCATTAACTGATGATGATTTTAATTATTTTATCGTTTTCCAAACTGCTTCATTCCATTTTATTGGATATTTTTTCTTTAAGTTTTCAATCCAATTTTTTTCTAAGACTTGCTGGTAATCGTTTATCACTATGCCTCTTGATTCAGTAATTTTTTTTTGCTCTGGTTTATCACAAATTTTAGTAACATAAACGAAGCTATATTGTTCTTCATTTTTGCTTTTAACAGGCTCTGTACATTTATTAACTATATATTGATTTGAAGTTTCATAATTTGGCAATTGATTGTATTCGTAACGAGCACTATCTGCCATAGCATTAATATTAGAACGATACACAAAATCTCTCCAATTTTCTGGATTTGCTGAAATTTTCTTAGCCAAAAGTTGGGCATCATTAAAACTATTTGCAGTAACACTTATTGCTGCAACGCCAGGCTGCCAAACATATGTAGCTTTATTTTTTTCAAAATAATTTTGTAATGCTGTAGTATCTATCGCTGCTCTATTCCAAACATGTTTGTCCATAGCAGCAAACAATAAATTAGCATCATTAAACTCTTTGATTTGCTGTTTGAAATTGTTGTTGAATTCTTCAAGATGATTTTTATAATATTCACTGCTTTTCATTTCCTCAAACATCTTCAATAAAGATTCATATTCAGTATTGGTTCTTTCTACAGCACCTGAATAACGAACATTTTTTATGTAATCGATAAAATGATAAAGACGTACATTTTCTGTTTTAAATGAGAATAATAAAGTAGAGTCGTTTACTAATGATAATAGATTAGTAATTTGTTTTACTTTTATACTACTATCAACAAAAGCCCAAACTTCTTTTGGGTTATAGAATGCTTTTCTGTAGCCAATTAAGTTTTTCCATTTCGATACTAAATTTTTCTTTGCAATTGTTAGTCTATCGCTTTTGTCTAATTGTGTTCTCAACTCTTCCATAAACTTACCATCGTTCATGTTTTTAGCTACTGAATTTTTTTCAATTAGTTTTAAAATATGTACTCCATATTTAGTATAAAACATTGAAGAAATTTCTCCATTTTTTTGCAGGCTAAAAATTTGCTCTTCAAAATTTTTATTGTATTTTCCTAACCCCACTTCACCCATAAAACCATTGTTGTTTGAGGTAGAATAGTCGTTACTATAAGCTTCTGCAAGTTTTCCAAAATCCTCTCCTTGTAATAATCTATCATAAACATCTTTTGCTTTTTTATCAATGGTTTCTTTTTCTTGTTCTGTATAATTTGGAGGATAAGATAATAATATTTGAGCCATTTTTCTTTTACCAACAGCAGGTCTATCGTTTATATTTTTGAAAATATGCCACCCATAAGCACTTTTATATGGAAAAGAAAATTGATCTTTCTTTAATCCATACACTACATTCTCAATTTCATAAGGCAATGAAAAAACAGTTACATAACCAATGTTACCTTCAGCTTCTAATAAAGATTTATCGGTACAATAT
>JANLVQ010000098.1:0-8545 GCA_031364085.1 Chitinophagaceae bacterium | reverse complement strand
CGGGAGGTAGTTCAGCCCGGTAGAATACTTGGTTTGGGACCAAGGGGTCGCAGGTTCGAATCCTGTCCTCCCGACACTACTCAAAAAGAGCAATCAGTAATGATTGCTCTTTTATTTTTAATAGAAATTTTACTAAAAACTTTGAAATAGATTAAGACAACATAGTCAGATGCTATAAAATTTTAAATCCTTCGAAAGGTTCGTTTATTGAAATGCTTTGTTCCGAAAACCAATGTGGGCCATCATTTTTCATAAAAACACAATCCTCTAATCGAACACCAAATTCTCCTATAATAGCAATAGTTGGTTCAATGCTAAAACACATTCCTGGCTCAACAATAGTTTTATTATTACGAACCATATAAGGATATTCATGTCCATTCATTCCAATACCATGACCCGTTCTGTGAGGTAGGCCAGGTAGCTTATAATTTGGTCCAAAACCTGTATCGGTAATAACTTTTCTTGCAGCAGTATCAACACTTTCGCAAGTTGCACCAATTTTGGCTGCTGCAAATCCTGTAGATTGTGCTTGTAGTTCTAAATTCCATACTTGTTCTTGTCTTTTTGTTGGAGTAGCACCAAAAACAATGGTTCTAGTTATATCAGAGCTATATCCTTTATAATTACATCCACAATCCATTAAAACAATATCAGCTTTGTTTAATTGTTGAGCTTTTGTAGTTCCATGAGGATAAGCTGAAGCTTCTCCAAAAATGCATAAGGCAAAATCGTGACTTGCACCTAATTCTTGATGTGCTTTTGCTATGATTGAAGAAATATCACTTGGAGTCATTCCTTCTTTTAAACTTCGCATACCAATTTTAATTGCTTCAACAGTTATATCTGATGCTTTTTGCATTAATGCAATTTCATTATCAGATTTAATTTGCCGACAAGGAATGGTTATTTTGTCTCCACTTATTATTTGAAAATCTTTTGAAGCTTTTTGAATGCCATCTGCAACAAAAAATCTCGCTTGCTCTTCAATGGCTATTTTGCCATTTGCAAAACCAGTATTTTTTATTGATTGAACAATGATTTGAAATGGATTTTCATCTTCGTGCCAAATAAAAACTTCGGAGCCAATTTTAATTAATTCTCTAAATCTTCCTTCTTCAAATGCAGGACATATATAACATACATTTCCTTTGGCAGGAATAACTGCAACCATAGTTCTTTCACTAGGCCACCATCTTATTCCTGTAAAATAATTTAAAGTTGTTCCAGAATCTAATACTAAAGCAGCAATTCCTTCTTGTTGCAATAATTGCTGGGCTTTTTGAATTCGTTGTTTTCTTTCCTGTATAGAAATAGCAGCAACTTCCTCTAGGGTAACTAGTTCATTAGTTATAGAAGTTGCTTTATTATTTTTTCCAGATGCTAAATCAGGTAAAAAACTTGAAGCTGTTGTAAGTGCTGAAAGTGTAACAAATTCTCTTCTTTTCATTATTTTTTAAATATTATTATGATTTAAGTTTATTAAAAAATTAAATAAATTAACTTCAGAACTAATGCCTATTTTTTTTCTAAGTCTGTATCTACTAATTTCTACACCACGTACAGAGATATTCATTAATTGAGCAATTTCTTTTGTTGATAAATTCATTCTTAGATATGCTGATAATTTTAATTCATTAGCTGTAATACTTGTAAATTTTTCTTTTAGTGTATAAACAAAATCGCTGTGTACTTTATCAAAGTGTTGTGCAAAATGTTCCCAATCTTCGTCCATCTTTTCATCTTCGTTTAGTGCTTTCAACATTTTTTTGAGTTCTGCTATTGTTTTATCATTAGTTTCTTTTTTTATAACTTGATTTAACTCGCTTTTTATTTTAGTTAATAATTCCCCTTTTTTTAATATATGCATGGCAGAATTTGCTAATTCTGAATTTTTAAAATCAATATCAGCTTGTAATTTCTCGTTTCTTAAAGATACTAATTCACTTTCGGCTTCTTTTATTTCTCGTTCATGTTGATTCTGTAAGTTTTTTTGTTCTTTTTCATATTTCAATTCTTGTAAATAAAAAATATTTCTTTGTTTTTCTATAAAAAAATAAATGAAGGCACAAAAAATTAAGAAGTAAATAAAGTAAGCAATTTTACTTTTATACCATGGAGGAAGAATATTAAAACTAAACATTACTATATCCGATTCAATGCCTAAATTATTTCTAGCTTTTACTTCAAAACTGTAGGTGCCTGGTGATAAATTATTGAATTCTTTTTCTGTTTTAGTATTCCATTCAGACCAATTATTTATATACCCATTTAATTTAAAACTGTATTCAAGATTTACTTGTTGACCAAATAGAGGGGATGCATAGGAGAAAATAATATTATTCCATTTTTTATTTATTGTTCCATTTTTTTTTGGTTGATTATTTAGTGAAAAATCATATCCTCCATAAATTAAGCTATCGTAATTTTCTCGTATGATCACATTTCTTAACTGAATTTTTACGTCGAAATTATTTTTGTTATATTTTTCGAAATCAATATTAAAAAATCCATTTTCACTGCCAATGATGATGTTATTTTTATTAATTGGATAAATAAATTCGAATCCACTTAAAATTCTATTACTTAATTCTGGCAAATAAATGATCTTAGGTTTACTATTAGAATTCTTAATAACTCCAACGCTTTTGTCATGAATGAACCATATATTTCCCTCTGTATCGTCCTTAATATATCTAACACTTTGGTCTCCCAATATCTTTAAATAAAATTCTGATGGAATAAAACGATCTGTATTTACATCATAACCATAAATCCCTTTTTCTGTAGCAATTAGAATTTCGTTTTGAATTTTAAATACATGATTATTATTGATTGAAGGCAATCCGTTTGCATGGCTATATTGTTTTATTAAATACATGCCATTGGCTTCTGGTACTAATTTAAAAACACCATGATAAGGGTGTGATATCCATATATTATTAAATTTATCAATTGCTACAAATCTTGAAGATTCTTTAAAGTCTGCAATTTTTTCTGCTGAAATAAATTCATTATTGATGTAATTAAAAATTTGTAACCCAAAATAATTTCCTGCAATGATTTTGTTAGTAGGATAAACACTGCTTGTTGCAATATAATTCCAAAAACCTGAACTTGAATTTATAGGATAGGCTACATTATTTTTTACAATTGATGCTCCTTCATGCTGACCTACTAAAACATGATTATTAATTTCTGCCAAACTCCAAATTTGTCCCATTGCTTTTGTAACTGGCTGAAAAGTTCCCTTTGAAAAACTAATATCTTTTTCATTTTGAATTGTAACACTAAATAAACCAGATGAAGTACCAGCATAAAAAATATTGTTATGCAATAAGGCTGTATAACCAGATGCCCCTTGCAAACTTGGATTTAATCTTTTTACAGCACTGTTATATTCAATACAATCAATTCCATTGTCTAGTCCTAACCAAAGATTTTTTTGCCGGTCAATAAAAATACTTAAAACATTATTGTTCTGTAAGCCTTGCGATCTATTGAATTGCTGAATTAAATTTCCTTTTTTATTAATTATTTGAACACCATTATATGAAGTAGCTAATGCTATTGTATTGCTATCAACTAAAGTTGCATCATAAACTCTATATTTCTCAACAAGATCTAATGTTGGGGAAGAAATTTTTATCAACTGATTTTGAAATAAATTGTACACTCCGTTCTTAAGAGTTGTAATAATGTATGCGTTTGAAGAAGATGGAAGGAATGCAGTTATTTCTGATCCTTGGGGAAGTTTATTTTGTAAAAAAAGAGGTTTAAGAATCTCATTTTCAAAAATAAAAATTCCATTTTCTCTGTCTTGTACAAATAATTTTTCATTGCTAATACCCATAAAAGTCCATTCATTTGGAGCATTGTAAACAACAGTAGTTTTATTATTAAGTTTTATAATTTTATTGAATGATCGAAAAAATATTTCATTATTAAGAATTTTTATTTCCCAAATGTCACCAAGTAGCCTATCTTTTGTAGGAATTAGATTTAAGATGGAGTGGTATTCTAGTTTACCTTGATCATTTGCAAAAAAATATCCAATCTCGTCTTGGCCCCCTACATATATTTTATTATCGTTTGCAACTTCAAGTGAACGAACAATGGTTTTATTAGGCAAAGGCAACAACTCCCAATATTTGCCATCAAAAGTTAATAAACCTTCGTTATTGGCGACATAAATAATTCCATTTTTATCTTGTTTTATATCCCAGTTTTGAAGTCCAGCCTTATATGAACTTTTCAAAAAATTGTTAATGTTTGGTAGCCCAATTGTATTTTGAGCAGTTATAAAAAAAGGGGAAATAAAAAAGGGTAAAAATTGGCAAAACTTCAAAATTTGGTTAAAATGAAATTGCATTTTATGGGTTGATGTAGTAATGAAGTAGTAAATATAGCTATAAAACATCAAAAATTAATTTTTGATGTAGTAGTGATGTGTGTTAAATTTTGGAGACTGTAGTAGGGCAATTTAGTTTAGCACTTTATTTAAAACTGCATTTCTATTAAATATTTCACAAAAAAAACTCTCATGAAAAAAAATTACTTTTTAATGTCTTTTTTATTGCTTGTAACTTTTCAAGTTATGTCGCAAGCACCTTCATCACCAGCAGGTACACCCCCTGTAAGAAATGCTACAGATGTAATTTCTTTATTTAGTGGGGCATATACTAACAAAGCTGGAACTGATTGGAATCCTGGTTGGGGTCAAAGTACTGCTGTTACAAATTATATAGTTTCTGGCGACACTATGCTCAAGTATTCAACTTTCAATTATCAAGGTGTTCAATTTTCGAGCTCTGTTGATGCTTCGAACATGACCAAACTTCATTTAGATATTTGGACTTCTAATTGTACGTCATTTGAAGTTTTTTTAATCAACACAAGCCCGGCTCCAACTGTTGAGCAAAAATTTGTAGTTACTCCTACATTATCTGGTTGGAATAGTATTGATATAGATTTATCGAGCTATACCAATATTGCTTTACATAATATTGGCCAATTTAAATTTGTAGGAACACCATTTGGCTCATCAACAGTTTATTTAGATAATATTTATTTCTGGAAAGCTGCAACAATACCAACAATTACTGGATTTAATATACCAAATAAAAATATGGGCAATCCAAAATTTAAAATAACAGCACCTACGAGTAACAGTGCAGGAGCTTTTTCTTATATAAGTACAAATACTAGTGTAGCAACAGTTAGTGGAGACTCAATCACATTGGTGGGCGTTGGTTATACACACATTAAAGCAACACAAGCAGCTGCAGGTGCTTATGGTGCTGGTACAATTTCAACAACACTAACAGTAGCTACTGGGTTAGCAACTACACCTTCAACTGCAGCACCAACTCCAACAAAACTAGCAGCTAATGTAATTTCAATGTATAGCAATGCTTATACAAATAAAGTTCCAGATACTTGGTCAGCTGGTTGGGATCAAGCTGATGTAATGGATACGATCATTCAAAGTAATGATACAAAAAAGTACGCTAATTTAGTTTTTGCAGGTATTGAATTTACAAATCCTGCTACCAATATGATTGATGCTACAAATGCTCAATTTTTTCATATCGATATATGGACTCCAAATGCTACTAATTTTAAAGTTAAATTAGTTGATTTTGGAGCAAATGCTGTGTATGGTGGAGGCGATGATAAAGAACATGAATATACATGTACAACTCCAACATTAAGTTCTTGGGTTAGTTATGATTTACCATTAGCAGATTTTACAAGCCTAACAACAAGAGCCCATCTTGCACAATTACTCTTTATTTCATCTGGTAGTACAGTTTATGTTGATAATGTATTCTTTTGGGCAAATACTCCTTTACCAATTACTCTTTCTGAATTTTCAGCTGCAAAAGATGTTAATAAAACAAAACTAACTTGGTCAACTTTAACAGAAACAAACAATAAAGGGTTTAATATTCAAAGAAGTTTAGACGCAAAATCTTGGGAAACTATTCTTTATGTTAGTGGTGTAGGAAATACTTCAACTAAAACCAGCTATTCAGCTATAGATGAAAGGCCAATAAAAGGTACAAATTTTTATAGATTAGAACAAATGGATTTAGATGGAAAAAAATCTTATTCAACAGTTGTTTCTGTAAGATTTGCAGATAAAGAATCAGTTGGGTTAAGCTTCTTCCCAAATCCAACAAAAGATAAAGTTGTAATAATTATTGATAAAATTGAAAGTAATAAAGCGAATTTGGAAATCATCAATATGCAAGGAAAAGTTTTAAAAACTATTTCATTAACTGATCAACAATCGAACAGTAACTTATTAGTTGATGTAAATAATTTTTCAAAAGGAATGTATTTAATTAAATTAAATAATGGTTCAACAATTAAAACAAGTAAACTTATAATTAACTAATATTTTTTGAGCTGATGAAGTAATGCAACAGTAATTACACTAATTAAAACCTGATTGTAATAAATAGCATAGTGGTTATTAGTTAGTTTAATATGGTAATCAAAATAGTTTTACATTACAATAATCAGCTCAAAAAAAATTTTCCAAAATATCAAAATCAATTGTTTATGAATTTAAAAATCTCAACAGTTTTTACATTTTTTTTGCTAACACTTCTTTTACCTTATTTAGTTTTTGCACAAAGCATAGCTGTTACAGGTACTGTAAAAAGCAATTCAAATGCACAAGCTTTAAAAGGAGTTTCTGTAATTGTTAAAGGAACAAATATTGGAACGAGCACTGACGATGAGGGTAATTTCTCTGTAAAAGTTCCTAAACAAGGAACTGTTTTGGTATTTAGTAATATTGGATATAAAAACCAAGAAATTACTGTAAATACAGAAACTAAATTAGAAATTAAATTAGTAGATGCAGCTGCAGTTTTAGATGAAGTTGTTATTAATGTAGGTTATGGTACACAGAAAGTAACAAAAGTATCTGGTGCAATTTCAACAGTTAAAAGTGCAGATATCGAAAAGCTAAGACCTGTAAGAACTGAAGAAGCTTTACAAGGTAGAGCTTCAGGTGTTAATGTAATTCAAAGTGGTACACCTGGTTCAAAGCCAACGGTATTGATTAGAGGTATTCCTTCTTTCTCAGGAACTGATCCAGTAGTTATTATAGACGGAGTTCCACAAACACTTACAGATTTAAATTCAATTAATGCAATTGATATAGAATCGATTAACGTACTAAAAGATGCTGCAACTACTGCAATTTTTGGTGTAAAAGGTGGTAATGGTGTAATTCTAGTTACTACAAAATCTGGTAGAAAAAATTTAAAAACTGAAGTTAATATAAGCAGTAATTATGGTGTGCAAGAAGTATTGAATACAGTGGGTGTTTTAAATGCTACTGAATATGCTGCTATTATTAATGAAGGAAGTACAGTTGCTGGTGGCAATGTTATTTTTCCAAATTTATCAACAATTGGTGTTGGAACAGATTGGCAAAAAGAAGTTTTTAAAACTGCTGCAATGCAATCGCATAATGTTTCTGTTCGTGGTGGTAGCGATAAAATGAGTTACTTTTTATCTGGTGGTTTTTTAAGTCAGGGTGGTATTGTGGGGGGCAACGATAAATCTATTTTTAATCGTTCAAATTTTACTGCTAACCTCACTTTTAACTTAAGCAATAAATTAAAATTCTTATTTAATAACACTGCTGTTATACTTGATGCAAAAGGTATTCAAGAAAATTCATTTAATAGTGTTATTGGTAGTGCTTTAAATTTCGATCCTACAGTATCTCTTTTAAATACAGTGCCAAATACTGTTGGAAAAAATGGTTATAGTAATTTATTGTTATCAGAAATTTTTAACCCTTTAACTAAACTAGATAATACATATAATAAAAACAATGGATTTAAAGTTTATGGGAAGTTTGAGTTTCAGTACGATGTAACTAAGAACTTAAAAATAAGTACTCGTTTTGGTTATACTAAGTACGATGGAAATGCAAAAAGCTTTACACCATTAGTATTTTATGGTCCACTAAATGTTGACAATTCAATGAATGCTGATGGAAGCAAGGTTACAGGTAGAAATAACAGTGTGTCACATGAAAAATCAAGTAATTTTAATTATACTTGGGAAACCTTTGCTAATTACAATTTTTCATTAGGTAATAAACACAATTTTGAAACTGTTTTGGGTATGTCTTTGGCAAAAGTAACAGGTAATACTGCTGGTGCAACTCGTCAAGATGTTCCTTTTAACTCATGGGAGTTTGCAGATTTTACAGCAGCTACAGGAAATAACAATGCTTCAAATTCAAATGCTTTAACAGGATATTATTATCAATATTTCAGAAGAAATTTATCTTATTTTTCTAGAATAAATTATGATTATGAAAATAAATATTTAGCCTCTTTTACTCTACGTAGAGATGGTTCTTATGCTTTTGGTACTAACAATAAATATGCAAACTTTTTATCTGGTTCATTAGGATGGGTTGTAACCAACGAAAATTTCTTTAAATCAAAAACCATTGATTATTTAAAAATTAGAGGAAGCTATGGTTCAATTGGTAACGAAAATGTGA